>JACVCA010000051.1 GCA_016742295.1 Alphaproteobacteria bacterium
GGATAAGAGGGGTAGTACCTCCTAGAAGAGCTCCCCCTAATGCATAACCAAATCCTACACCACTATAGCGTTCATGAACTGGAAAAAGACTTGAAAGTAGGGCTGTACTCGGCGCTCCAAATCCTGCTGTAATGATCGCTAAGACTGTTTGAATAATGATTATATTTAATAAAGATAAGTCCTTTTCAAGCATAAGAAACAGCGGATAAGCTGAAAGAATAGAAAAACAAGTAGACCCTATCATCAGTTTTGCTTTACCAATCTTATCAGCTATAATTCCCATCAAAGGCAAAAGAATCATTAAAAAAATATTGAGTATAACATTTATGAGCATGATTTTAGAAGTTGGGAGATTAAGTTTTGAACTCAATAAGTAGCCCATATAAACCGATGCCATATAGAAAGGAATTAAAGAAGTGGCTCCAATTCCTATTGTACATAAAAGATTTCTTTTTCTGTCCCGGAGAATAGCAAATAGAGGAATCTTTACTATTTCTTCATTTTGATGTCGGATAAACTCTGGGCTTTCTCCTACTCCCGTACGAATATAATAGCCTATCAGGCCGATAACGCTTCCTATAAGAAATGGAATACGCCAACCCCAAGAAGGCATGATTGGAAGCGTACAAACAAATCCCAGGAAAGTTCCTAAAACTCCCCCCAGAAATCCAGCTGCACATAAGATGCTTCCTGCAAAGGCTTCCCTGCCTTTTCTTGCATACTCAATCACAAAAATTGAAGCCCCACTATATTCTCCACCTACACATAAACCTTGTAGGAGTCGACAAGTAACCAGAATAATTGGAGCTGCAATTCCAATTGTTGCATAGGGAGGTAATATTCCAATTATTAAAGTAGGGATCGTGACAAGAAAAATAGCCAGAACCAAGGCGTAGCGTCTGCCAAATCTATCACCTAAGTGACCAAACACAAGCCCCCCTAAGGGTCTCATGATAAAACCAGCAGCAAATGTTCCCAAGCTAGAGATGATGGAAGTTATCTGATTACTAGCTGGGAAAAACACAGGAGCGAGCATGGTTGCAAAAAAGCCATATAGCATCACGTCATAATATTCGAGCGCGTTGCCAATCATTGCAGCAATAGTTGCTTTGTATCTGTTTTTCATTGTCCTACTGTCAATCTTTAACTTTAAATCTTTCTTTAAGATAATTACCAAGAGCTTTAACACGCTTGGATTCACGCAATTGATCCGGATAAACGTAATAAATAGGAATACTTGGTTTTTCTAAGTCTGGCAAGACTTCGATAAACCCGCTGGTTTCTAATCCAGGATATTCAGCCGCAAGCGCTATAATCCCATGATTCTCTTCAGCAGCTTGCCGCATCCCAGCAGAAGTATTTATACACAAATATGGTTCTCTAAGCAACCCTTTAGGCATGCCGATTTTTAAAGGCCAATTAATATCATGGTATGGATTTGCGGCATCATAACCGAAAACAATTAATTTATGATTATCTAAATCTTCGGGCTTTTTAGGAACTCCATAATCTTCAAGATATTTTTTGCTCGCATAAAGTTTAAGGTGGAATGTAAATAGAAGCTCCTGAATTAATCCAGGATGATTATCCATAAATGGCCTTATAGAAACATCTGCTTCGCGAGTTTTAAGGTCTAATTGTTCATCATTTCCGATAATTGTTAAATTAAGCTTGGGATAGAGGCGTATAAAATCACTGATATGATACATAATCCAAACAGTTGCAATGGCCATGGTTGTGGCAATTTTTAAACTTCCTTGTGGTTCTTCCTCTTCTTCTAGCATCAAAACCTCAGCACGAGTAAACTCTTCAAATGCTTTCTCTGTCGCTTGAAGTAGAGTTTCTCCTTGCTTGGTTAATACCAGCCCTCTTGGTACCCTTTCAAAAAGCTTTACCTTAAGTTGATGTTCAAGTAGGTGAATCCCTCTACTTATTGAAGGTTGAGTAATGTTTAAAACTGTCTCTGCTGCCGTAAAACTTCCTGACTTCGCAACATAATAAAACAGTTTAAACTTATCCCAATCTGTATTAACTTTCATTAGTTAACCTCCTGATAATCCCCTATTACACATTAACCTAATACACCCATTATTAACATTACTTAATTGCATTAACAATATCGAATAAGATTAAGACTTATAAGGACATAAATTTTAAAGCATCGTCAACTAGTTGAGAATAATGTAAATATAAAGATGTGCTGATTAATTTAGGCATAGTGATAGTAAAATTTTAAAATTGTTTTAAAATTATTAAGAGCATTTTTGAACTTTTCTCTGTAGTCATAGGAACTTCGAAAGCTTATTATTCCAACTGCTCACCAGAAGGTGCAAGAAGCTAAGAGTAATCTAGCAGCTTTTAAAATTCTCTGCCTAATGCCCAACCGCCAACGTTCTGATAACACCCTTCTTATCAGTAAGAATAAAAATTGATGGCTTTATGTGGAGCTACGCAAGAGAAAAAGTTATAACTGCTGTTTCAAAATATATTTCTTGTTGTAAGGCAATGGAATGGGAAGGCTATACAAGTTTTATAGGAAATATGGGATGATTTTATTGAACACATAGCCCAGAGATCCACCCACGCTGAATAATGGAATTAGCTTGCTCCTATATCCACCTGAGAGAATCAAAAGCATGGCAGCCGTGGCATGTTAAATCCCATGTCTCCTGAGAGATATGACATTGATTACAGACCCAACGTGCATCAGGTTGTGCGGAAAACGCCATTTCAAGCCAACGCCTACTGCTGGTTTCATCACCCTTTTCTGCTAATTCAAGCTCGGCCATCAGCCGGCAAGAAGCCATAGTATGGCTGTTGTTTTTTCCTAGCCGGTTGAGAGTAGCCCGAGCCTGCCCCCACATTTTGAGGTCCAGTGCAACCCTTGCTATCATCAACTCACTTTCAATGTGATGCGGCGTAAGACTAGCCAACAGCTGTATACGCTGCCAATGTTCCAAAGCGTCAGCCGCAGGTTCCAACCCTTCATAAGCAAGCGCCAATAAAGGATGAGGCGAGAGAGCCCAGGTTTTCTCAATCACTTTTGAAGCTTTACGAACTTGATCATGAATCTTATAAATCTGAGCGAGCATAAGTGTTACTGGAACCAGATCTAAGGCCAATTGATGGGCTTTTTCAAGAAGCGCCTTTTTGGCATCCAGGTCTAAGGTTGATAAAGGGTCTTGCGTTTGTTCATACAGCAAAACAGCTTGATGATGATTGGCCTGTGGTTCAGTGAGTTTTGTATAACGCACCATTGGCTTTAAAAGCGACAGCAGATCATCATATTTTTTAAGACGTACACCAATTTCAAACTGAGCTTTTAAAATATAGGGTGCCTTTGGGTAAGCTAATGATAATTCTTGTAATTCCTCATAAGCCTTTGCAAAATTTCCTTGTTTGATTGATATAGCAGCTAAACCATAAAGACTTTTGAGGCGTCCCAAAGGATAATTTCTCATCTGCAAAAATGTATCGTGCGCAGTTTTTAAATCTTCTTCAAGTAAAGCTGCTTGCGCTAATACATTAAGGTTTAAAACTTCATTCTCTAGCGATCTCTCAATGATGGCTACTTTGGTTCTGGCACGCTCACCTTCCCCTATTTCCAGTGCAGTCTCTGCTTCAATCAAGGCTGCAAGGCCTTTCTGCATACGTTTGTCAGCCACATAAGCCCTCATACGTTAAGGAAAATTGACTATCATGCTCCAGATATGGTTAATGACATAAAGAATTAAAAGAAAGCTTAAAACGCTTACCATAAAAACGGTAAAGGATGTCTCGATATGGTAACCTTGCCAATCTAATTGAACTTTACCCGGATGATAATTTAGCCAAATTGTACCAAGAGCAACAAGTACTATTTGAATCAGAAAGATCAGGGCGCGCATAGATAGATCCTTTTTATTTTGAATTATGCTGCGGGATGAGGGCGAGGCCTACAGAAGAAGGCAGATTTCCCTCACCTTTCTTTAAAAGAATTGAAAAGGGTGCAGCCTCCAGTTGAGGTATTAGCTGCTTAACTTGACTACGAGCCGCTGCATGTGCGCACCAAACCTCAAATTCTTTGAAGTTAAGCTTTTCAATCAATGAAAGGGCCCCTTGAAGATCATCTTGCGTTAATTTTGCTTGGGAAAGTTGTAAAATGCTGTTTTCAACATGCGGCACATCTAAACTATTTTTTTGAACCACCACTAGATTTTCAAGGATCTTTTTATAACGTTCCCACCAGCCTAACTCTCCCTTTTGAGGAGTCCGCTTTAAAGCTTCTATGATCTGAGTAAATTCCTCCTTGAGCTGTTCTAAAGTGGGAATTCCTACAGTTGCATAATCTTCAAGAAATTTTAAAGAGGGGGAAAGAAATTCTAATGTCTTATCCACATGTCTGACCGCACTCTCGAGCTCACGTATAAAAGGTTGCGAAGATTGCAAACGTAATCTCAAAGCAGAAAAAGCTTGAATAATTTCTGGTAGACATTGCAAATGGCGTTTAAAATTCTGTTGTGCCGCTTCAAGTTTTTCAGTGTGTTTGATCAACTCTTGTACTTTGCTTTTTAAAGTCTCTTCAGCTGGTTGGGAAATAGTCGAATGCGATTCTTCTGGTCGCAGTGCAACCTTTAGATCACCTTGCTGTTGCTGCCATACCTCAAGACGTTGAAGGCGCTCTTCAAATTTTTGCACCGTAGCCACTTCCGCAGCTACTTGGTTATCCGTTGCTGTTTCATGCTGCTGAACTTCTTCAACTTCGTCTATCAACTTTTTAGTATGATCTTCAAGATGTTCGATCCGATTAATAATTTCCTTTTCAGAGTTTACAATTTGCGATGACAACCCTAAAAGTGAAGAAAGTCTAGGATAAGCATAAATAAGCATGCCAACCACAACCACTAAGGCTAGAATTATGCAAAGAGCCCTAGTTTTATCATGATTAGTCGATATATGAGTCTTGGTTTCTTGCGAAGAATTTTCTTCCTGCCGTACCTTTTCTGAAGTGACTGGAATAGGAGCTTTTTGAGAATTTTTATCTTTATTATCAACACTCATTTGCTGGATCTCATCTGGTATAATTAGGAATTAATTTAAGCAATGCTATCTGTGATAACCGTGCTGGAACTTGAGTAGATTTCCAATGAAGGCCTTTTAAACGTTCTCTAACCGCCGTGCTTAAACATAGTGCCGTAATCGATTCACACACCGACTCTAAAGAAGATTGTTGCAAAAGCTTAACGAATATATCTACTGTACGGGGCGAGAAAAATAAAATCAAAGAAATTTTATTAGCTTTAAATGCTTTCAAAGTCTGGGATGTAAATGTCGTCGCCTCTTTTGTACGGTAAATCATATGCTTTTCTGCTTCAAAACCTTGGTGCTTTAATTCTCCTACTATATCACCACCAATGACATCTCCACAAACATAAATCATCTTTCCTCTCAAAGGTGACATCTCATGTTGAATTTTCTCTATAAGAGCCTGGATATTTCCCGAGGCATATCTTACATTTTCAAATCCTAAAGACCTTGCCTCACTTGCTGATCCTGGCCCTACAGCATAAAGCAATTGTGCGCGTTCAGGGCTGACATGGGCCAAAGCTCTTATACCATTAAGACTGGTGACAAGTATGGCTTGCACTCCTTTTAGGCTAAGTTCAACATCTATAAACTCAATTTCTATTAAGGGGTCGATCAGGGTGTAGTAACCCTTTTGTTGCAAGTGCTTTGCAAGCCTTTCAGCATCGGGCTGTGGGCGCGTGATTAAAATGGTCATATATGCATTTCTTCAAGTATTTGTGGGCTAAGGGATTCATAGATTTTCTTTCCGAATTCAAACCCCCATTGATCAGCATTCTGCCGGAGACCCTGTGTATGTGCTTTCATAATGTTCTTACCATCAATTGATGCCACCAAACCTGTCAATTTCACAAGGTTACCCTCAACTTTTCCCAAGGCTGCAACTGGCATACCGCATGAGCCGTCAACAGCACGTAGAAAAGCTCGCTCTGCCAACACACAATCGCTAGTATCTGGGTCATTCAAAGGATGAATAAGGGCAAGCATCTCTTGATTATCTTCCCGACATTCTATACCGAGGGCACCCTGTCCCGCTGCTGGTAGCATATGCTCAATATCAAGAATCGATTTTATGCAATCGAGCTTACCAAGTCTGTTCAAACCTGCAAACGCTAAAAGGGTGCCGTCAACTTCACCCTGTCGCATCTTTTCAATGCGGGTCTCTACGTTACCACGAAAGGTTTTAATTCGAATATCAGGGCGCATTTGCAAAAGCTGGGCTGCTCTCCTTAAAGATGAGGTACCAACACATCCACCCTGTGGTAGGTCATGAAAATTCGAAAAGTGTTCTGAAATCCAAACATCCCGCGGATCTTCACGAGGTAACATACAGGGGATTACTAAACCTTCCGGCAATACTGCCATAACATCTTTCATGGAATGAACAGCTAAATCTACTTTAAGATCAAGAAGATCATCTTCAATTTGTTTGGTAAATAGCCCTTTCCCCCCTAACTTAATTAGGGCGCGATCTGTAATAATATCCCCCATGGTTTTAATGACCACGAGTTCAATATTTTTTTTCGGTATTTTATGAACAGCCATTAAGCGCTCTTTAACTTCTTGCGCTTGCGCAAGAGCTAATGGGCTTCCTCGAGTACCAATACGAATTGTTTTAAACTTCATTGCTAAAATATATGAAAATTTTTCTCGATCATACGAGGTATACTCCCTTTTGAAAAGCACTTCTGTCTGTAAGGGCAGAATTACTTAAAGGAAATGTTTGACCCAACTAATTTCTCTTCATTATCTCAACCTTTAAAGCCATCCCCCTCTTCTCTATTCTCTTCTCTTGCCATATTGAAAGACGCCCATAGGAGAGATATAAACGACAAAAATAGGACCAAATTTTTGCTTCAAGAGCTTTAAACAAAACTTTCCATTTAGAGTGAAAAATAAATTCACCTAGCTAAGATTTTTTAACGTAAAAACACTGAGATTTTGATTGACGAAACAGGTCTTGTGCGCTATTGGATTATACCAAGTATACGCATTGAGAATATTTTGGACACACATAAAGAAGATTAAAATATGAAAACCTATTCCCTGAAGCCTGCTGAAGTCGTCAAAAAGTGGTTTGTTATTGATGCCGAAGGACTTGTTCTCGGCCGACTCGCCAGCATCGTTGCAAATCGCTTACGAGGTAAGCATAAGCCCACTTACACCCCTCATGTTGATTGTGGCGACCATATCATCATAGTTAATGCAGAAAAGGTTAAATTAACCGGTAACAAGCGTGAAGATAAAGTCTACCACTGGCACACAGGTCACCCGGGGGGTATTAAAGAACGCACTGCAGCTAAAATCTTGGAGAGTAAACATCCCGAGCGTGTAATCAGCAAGGCCGTGGAAAGAATGGTTCCAAGAGGACCTCTAGGCCGCCAGCAAATGTCCAATCTCCGAGTTTACGCGGGTTTAGAACACCCTCATGTAGCTCAACAACCTGAAGCACTTGACGTGGCTTCCCTTAACCCAAAGAATGCACGCTAAAGTGAATTGAGCAAGGATGAATTAAATGACTGCTAATGAAACAACACAGTTAAAAGATCTAAAAACCGCGATCTCAGGTAGAAAGACTACCCCTACAG
>JACVCA010000052.1 GCA_016742295.1 Alphaproteobacteria bacterium
TTATAAAGCAGTGGATTGCGGTTCATTTGACGTATATTATTATAAGTAAACTCTTTTTCCTTAAAGAGGGGGTAAAACTCTGGAAAATCTTTAATCAGCTTAGCAGCAAGAATTGCAAGGTCACGCGCTGTTGCCAGATGCTCTGGATGCGGCCAACCAGTTGCGTTTTTAAAGGTCGTACGTTTTGCACCTAATTCTTGTGCCCGGGCAGTCATGTCAGCTGAAAATGTATCTTCATTCCCCGAAATTCCTTCTGCAATGACAATAGATGCATCATTTCCAGATTGAATAATAATGCCGCGTAAGAGGTCTCGCACAGATACCCGATGACCAACTTCAACATACATCTTAGAGCCCCCCTTACGCCAAGCGGTATCACTGACCAAGAGGGTATCATCTAATTTTAATGTTCCTTGTTTAATATGCTCTAGAGCCATATAAACAGTCATAATTTTCGTCATTGAAGAAGGCACCATAAGCTCATCCGCATTTTTTTCGAACAAGACAAGCCCATTTTGTGCATCGATAAGAATCGCTTGTTTTGCTTTTGTGGTAAAAGCAAAACCTTGCGTGTTTAACCCTATGGCAATGGCTATAAGGAATAGCCCCTTCAAAAAAATTTTCAATTTAATTCTCTCATTTTTTTAATCGTAGATTAAGCGTGCATCGCGGTGACCCGCATGAGTTATTTGTTTTAGCAGACTCTGCGCCTCATCGCTATTACGAAATGGCCCAATACGAACTGCAAACATTGAAGCCTTGCGAATTAAAACAGCTTTAAGGCTCACGGGGATACGTGGGCTCAAGGCTTTTAATTTTGCTGATAGTTTTTGAGCATTGGTAAAAAGAGAGAATGTTCCTGCTTGAATAAAGATATTGTCTGCCTTTTGCGCTACGGTTTTTAGAGAGGAAGACATAGTTTGGGGGGCATATGCATAAGCCATAAATCCAGGTGGAACATTGCGAGGAACCGATGAAGAACGCTGCTGTACGTTACCTGTAGGATGCAATGCAGGCTTTACGAGAGGGACAATCGCGGAATTAAGTTTCGTCTTGGCCTGGGCCATCATAATAGTTGATTTAGGAAGCTGGTGGTGCTTAGGGCGCTGAGTTTTTTTAAGCATGGCAGGTTGAGGTTTACGGACCCCACTATAAAGATTTTCAGGCCTAGCGTGCGCAAGCTGTAAAGGAATTTCACCTCTTGGATTTTGATTAAGAGCTAAACTTTCCATCACTAAACACTCAACCAGAACGTTTGCTGTGCCTTCTCTATAAAATCCCAACAAACGGGAAGCTTTTTCCGAGACATCGATAATTCTACCTTCAATAAAAGGACCCCGATCATTAACCTTAAGTTTAAGGGAACGACCATTATCAAGATTGGTTACCATGACTACGCTTGGCAGAGGTAATGTTTTATGGGCAGCTGTTAAGCCGTGAGCATTAAATATTTCTGCAGTTGAGGTCTTCTTACCGTGGAAAGTATCGCGGCCCCCATAATACGATGCTTTCCCTCTTTCTTTGTATTCATAATGCTGTTGAGGATGATAACGAATTCCGTTAATAACGTAGGGACGGCTGGTCGCACGCTTAGGACTGAATGTTTTGTATCCTTGGGAAAAATCTGCATCACCACCTCCCCCACACCCTGTAAGAAAAAGACAGACCCCTAAAGTTCCAAGACCCTGCAATGAAAAGGTTAAATATTTTTTTGCATTATTCACACCAACCCCATTGTTTAAAATTTTTTTAAACCGCCTGCTCTATCCATAACGAATCTTAAAATAAATTTCAAGTTAAGAGAGATGCTAAGTTCCCCCCTTGCGGGAGGATGCCAAAAGGATATCATTTTAATGTAGCTTTGGAATCCATTCATCGCTTCGACCTTTAACATAATTTTGGGTGAGACCCCAGTATTCATGAAAAGCCGTGGATAATTTCTGTAAATGACCCCATAGATCAAGGCTAAGTTTAAAATTATAGTTCCCCGTTGTATGATAATCAACAGGATACGGAATGATATTGAAACCTGCTTTACGAAAGAGTCCCATAGCGCGGGGCATATGTGAAGCCGAAGTTACAAGAATCCATTTTTCTTTGGGATGTGGTTTTAAAATTTTGGCACTAAAAACTGCATTTTCAAAGGTATTTTTTGATTGGTCTTCAAATATCATCTTCGAAACTTCAAGACCAAGATTTTTAAAAAGCTCCCTGGTAATATGAGACTCATTCAAATGGATCTCTTCGTAAACTCCCCGACCGCTAAATACCAGACGTTTATCTGGATTTTGGCGGGCAAGCTCTGCGAAAGCTATAATACGTCCAGCAGCATCATTATAACTGGTGACACCCCGCGCTTGCGTTATCTTAAGATTGAAACTGCCACCCAGTACTATAATACCTACAACCTCTGAGGAAATTATAGTTTGGCGAGGATAACGATTTTCAAGGTAGGTCAAAGCCCAAGGTGCTGTCGGCAAAATAATCATAATAGCCAGCAAGATACTTAAGATCGTTATCATTTGACGTCTCCTTTTATACCATTTTGGCCATAATAATATACACATAAACACAAGCAATATTACTAAAAAATATTCTTGGTTTGCCAACCATTCCACAGCTTTCAAAGAATATTGTCCATTTTTAAATGTTGCTCAGTAAGAATAAATTTAAAATATCATTAAAATATCTTGACGAGACTAGGGTTCCATAGATACTAGTGGAGGGTCAATAATGAAATTATAATTTTGTTTTTATTGGATGGGTGGCCGAGCGGTTGAAGGCACCGGTCTTGAAAACCGGCGTGGGTGAAAGCTTACCGTGGGTTCGAATCCCACCCCATCCGCCACTCTTCTGTTTAAAGAAATTTAACAAAATGGCTGCTTGACTGACATCATTGAATAGGCTATGAGCTACCTTTGGTATAAATTTTAACTTACTTTGAATAGTCTTTGGCATATCAAGCTATGTCATTTTATCAAACATGCATCTAAGATATACAGCGTTATAGTGCAAAACAAAGTAAATCCATGTCCTTGGGCTCTATATTTCTTGACGTAAAGAGTGAATTGTTGCCTAATGACCCCTGAGAAGAGTAACCCTAAAGGGCAGATATGACAGCAGTTATTGTATGGTTCCGGCAAGATCTAAGGCTTAGTGATAATCCTGCCCTCTATCATGCAGTTGCTAACAATAAACCAATTATACCTCTTTATATTCTTAAAGAAAGCCCCAATTATGAATGGCAGATGAGAGGAGCGCAACGTTGGTGGCTGCATGAAAGCTTAATTTCTTTAGAAAAAAGCCTACAAGCCATCGGCCTTAAGTTGATATTAAGGCGCGGTAATCCAGAACAAGTTTTAGACGAGCTTGTGCAGCAAACCAAGGCCACCAGCCTTTATTGGAACCGTTGCTACGAACCACATACTATCACTTGCGATAAAGCCATTAAGCAAAAATTTAAACAGCAAGGTATTGAAGTTGAAAGCTTTAACGGCAGCTTACTGTTTGAGCCTTGGACAATTAAAACCCAACAGGGGAATGTATTTAAAGTTTTTACACCATTTTGGAAAGCTTGTTTAGCTGCCCCTGACCCGCTTAGTCCTTATCCAATCATTCAACGACCTTCTGCATTTCAAGGAGTAGTACAAAGTGACGTGCTTAAAGAATGGCTGCTACAGCCTATAAAACCCAACTGGGCGGTAGGAATTGAACAAACCTGGCAACCAGGAGAAGCGCAAGCGCACAAACTGCTGGAACATTTTTTAGCTGAAGGCCTGCCCCATTATGATACCCAGCGCGATCGTCCTGACCAGGAGGGTACTTCTCGGCTTTCTCCTTATTTGCATTTTGGTGAGATCAGCCCCAGACAAATCTGGCAGGCGTTACAAGGACGGCAAGATAGTACAAAATTTAAGGCAGAACTTGGCTGGCGAGAGTTTTCGTATTATTTGCTTTATCATTTTTCGGACCTGCCAAAGGAACCTTTTCGCACTAAATTTAAACAGTTAGCTTGGGAGGACGATGCTCGTAGCCTTAAAGTCTGGCAGCAAGGGCGTACAGGCTACCCTCTCGTAGATGCAGGGATGCGGCAACTATGGCATACCGGATGGATGCATAACCGAGTAAGAATGGTAACAGCTTCATTTTTGACCAAACACCTTTTGATTAATTGGCGTGAAGGAGAAAAGTGGTTTTGGGACACACTGGTTGATGCTGATCTTGCTAGCAATTCAGCCAGCTGGCAGTGGGTAGCTGGCTGTGGGGCTGATGCACCACCTTTTTCCCGCATCTTTAACCCTATTATCCAGGGAGAAAAATTTGATCCCCACGGTAATTATATACGGAAATGGGTGCCAGAATTGCGCTTACTACCTACGGCTTTTATTCATAAACCATGGCAAGCTTCCGAAACAACTTTAAAAAATGCTGGCGTTGAGCTCGGTAAAACTTACCCCTACCCCATGATTGAACATTCCAAGGCTCGCACCCGAGCGCTTGATGCCAACAAGGTTTATAATTGGGCTCACAATAAAAATGGTGATTAAAGATGACTTTGAATTGGCTTAAAATGTTCGCATTGTTTAAGCGTATACGAAGAGAAAGGGTGAGTTTAATCTTCTTGATCTTTTGTACTCTTTATTTCCAGCCGCTTCTTCAAGCAGATTCTCTTCAGGCAAGCACAAGTATGAGTAAGACTGCTGAGAGCTATTTAAAAGAAGCATTACAAATCATTAAAACCCACGCGCTTACGAGCAAGAACGTAGACTGGGATCAGTGCGAGAAGGAAGCTTTTTATTGCGCGCGCCACGCCCAATCCCCTACACAAACTTATCCCGCTATCCATTTTATTTTAGAAAAGTTAGGTGATAATCATAGTAAATTTATAACCAAACAAGCGTATGCAAACATGCAAGAAGAAGCGAGTATAAATACTTCATTTAATCAAATCCAAGGAAAGTTATTAGCTGGTAAAATTGGCTACATTTTAATTCCCTCTTTTAACGGCCAAGGAGAAGAAGCAAAAAAATATGCGCTTAAAATCAGTTCTTTGATCCAGGTGTTGGCACAGCATAATCCTTTTGGCTGGATTATCGATCTAAGACAAAATAGGGGCGGTAATATGTATCCGATGCTTTTAGCAGTAGCCCCACTTTTAAATGAAGGTATTTTAGGATATTTTATCTCTGCATCTGGCAAAGAAAGTACTTGGTCTTATAGAAACAGCAGTATTTATGAAAACCATACAATTAGAGTGAATTTACCTCCAAACAATGTAAAAAAAATCTCTCCCCGTACACCTGTTGCTTTGTTAATTGGCCCACATACAGCAAGTTCTGCTGAAGCCGTAGCCATTACTTTTAAAACGCAACCAGAGACACGGTTTTTTGGTCAAAAGACAGCAGGCCTTGCCACCTCGAACCAACTTTTTGAACTTAAAGACGGGGCAAAGCTCCTTTTAACCGTGGAATTCTTTGCTGACTTAAATAAGAATATTTATAAAGATGGAATTTTACCCGATGAAGTTATAACCCAACATCAAAAGGGAAATGACCCAGCGCTACAAGCAGCCTTAAAATGGTTGCTTAGTACATTCTCATAGGAGAAGCGTTAACTTCTCTCCCAATAAGTAATGACATGGTCCATTAAATAAAGAAAATTAAAGAACTTACCTAAGAAAATAAGCTTTTTTAGAGGATTGGTGTTTGCAAAATATAAGAGCTTAGAGGAGGGTTTCTATTTTGTTAAATAATTAAAGCAACCTCTCCTTCAAAGCAACTTTCAAAACACAGAGCCTAGGTTCAAACCAAAATAACTCTCTCCCCTAAATGGGAGGGAATACATACTTAGTTATCACATGCTACGTGACATGGGTAACCTGCACGACAATTAAAACCCATACCGTGGGGACGAGGTGCTTCTACAAGTCTACAATTTTGTTTCCCATGAAGATATCCTGTTACCCTCATACAATCATCATATGTACATGTCTCTTTGTACCTTCCAGCTGAATCATTCGAAGTGTTACACCTATTGGATTATTTGTATCATTAAGATTAAGCAGATGAGGGCTTGCAATATATTGCATCTTACCCTCTCTCCTAACAGGATTAATGAAAGCTATACCTTCAGTGCTCATTCCAGATGCCACAAATTTGCCGTTCTCTGGTCCTTGGACAGTTAGTTGAGCATCAGTAAGACATGAGGAAGAAGAAATTTAAGGGAATGGATTGAAGGCTGTCGCACAAACGGGACAAGGGTTTATTTCCTTGCGATTCCGTTTCGTTCATATCCTTTCTACCCCTGTCGCGTATGCTCTTAATCCTACCAAACCTTCTCTTTCTATACATATTCTAATCTCAAGTTGAGATTAATATGAAATTAAAGTAAGTTCATAAAGGCCTGGAAGAGAAGCTACCCATCATTAAATTAAGAGGAACCATGATATCATGAAAACATTAAGCAAGCTTGCTGTTTCAGCATTTTTATTTCTAAGGCTGCACAGTCAAACTTTTGCAACCGACGAGCAAGAGGATATGAGGTCGGGGCAGCAGACAAATCTGGGATTTTCTCAGCTTCCTATAGAGATTCAGGCGTATATCTTTTCGTTTTTGGAGCAAAAGGACTTTCATAGGACTTCTCTGGTTTGTCAGAGTTGGAGAGAAGTTGCGTTTATGGCGGGAGAAGAAAAAACTTTAGATTTATCAAAAAGGAAATTAGATCAAAAAGCTTGCGAAACTCTGCTCCAAGTTCCTTTTTCCTCCCTCATCTTACAAAAATGTCAATTTGGATGGCAAGAGGTTCTTATTTTTTCACGTTCCACGCGAATTAAAGAACTGGACTTAAGAGAGAACAGCATTGGAACTGAAGGTGCGAAGGCTCTAGCATCAGGGAATCTTACGGCCCTTACCTCTCTGAATTTGTACATGAACCATATAGGTAACGAAGGCGTTAAGAGCCTTGCGAGCGGCAATCTTGGAGCTCTTACATCCATAGATCTTTGGGGCAACAGCATCAGCGCTGAAGGCGCAAAGGCGCTTGCCAGCGGCAACCTCCTGTCCTTGACGTCGCTGAATTTAGATATCAACAGGATTGAAGATGCGGGGGCAAGGGCGCTTGCGAACGGTAATCTTATAACTTTGACATCGCTGGGTTTACAGAACAACAGCGTCGGTATAGAAGGTACAAGGGCGCTTGCGGGCGGCAATCTTGTGGCCCTCAAGACGCTTAATTTAACGGACAACCGCATTGGTGTTGATGGCGCAAGAGCGCTTGCAAGCGGCAAGCTTGTGGCCCTCACGAAGCTAGATTTAAGGACTAGCGGCATTGGGGTTGATGGCGTAAGGGCGCTTGCAAGCGGCAACCTCGAGGCCCTGACCTCGCTGGATTTATGGAATAACGGCATCGATACCGATGGCGCAAGGGCGCTTGCAAGCGGCAACCTCAGGGCTCTGACCGCGCTGAATTTAGGGAATAACCCATATGGTAAGCCCAATAGTATCGGGGTAAAGGGCGCAAGGGCGCTTGCCAGTGGTAACTTTACAGCCTTAACTTCGCTGAATTTAGAGAACAGCAGCATTGGCGCTGATGGTGCAAGGA
>JACVCA010000053.1 GCA_016742295.1 Alphaproteobacteria bacterium
CAATAGCCTCGGTCAAAATACGTTTTGCATATGCAGCATCTATATGAGCTGGAAGAGTGATTTGATCATTGATTCCTGGAATTTTACCACCTTTTTTAGGATTTTTAATATGCAATAAAATAATACTATAGAATAAATCTACAACTTCTTCTTTCTTACCAGGAAATTTTTTATTAAGTGATTCTTCCATTCTTTTCATAGCTTCTTCTACTCCAGAAGTAGGAGAAATTAAGATAAATGCATCGATAGGCTTTTTCTCGTTCGATTCTGTCTTCTCTTCTTTGATCTTATTTTTAAGAAATTCAAAAATCGTCGTTTGTGCAGCTTTAGTTTCTATGGATTCAGTTACTTTAATGTAACTTTCTGATTTCGTATCCGACTCATATTTAGGTAATACTTCGTCAAGCTGCCACCACGCATCAACTATGCTTGTGCTAGAATCGCGGCCATCGTCGCTACCCACAATCATACGATAGGCATTCTGCATAAGATTTACGAGAACTGATGGATAATGTATGGCAATAATACCATTAAAAAAACCTCCTTCATCTAAGACAACTAAGCGCTTAGAGATAGCATTATAATCCTTACCTGTTTCATCAAAATAAATATCTTTGCCCTTAGTGATGGCTTCAATTTCATTCCTACGCTGGACATACCGAACCACTCTTTGATAATTATTGTATGCATCTTTATCTGTAACTTTCATTTTATCTACTATTTCTTCAATTACCTTAGAAAAATCTTTTTCGTTGTTTGCAGCATACTCTTTAAGTTGCTTTATAACCTCTTCGGGATTGAGTTTTTCTTTTCCTGCAACATACACTGTTACTTGATTTCTTGAATGTTGTGTTATTTCTCGAATTATAGGATCTAAAACTCCTAACAATATTTTCTGGCTATCAAGCCAATAGCTTTTATAAAGTGAATCTTCACTTGTAATTCCTTTCATTAATTCTTTTGATTTTTCATATAATTCTAAAAATTCATTATAAGAGTTCAAGAAAAGTTCAAATTGCTTTTCTACAGGTAAATCTAAAATCTGACCTCTTAGGATATCAACTGTTAGATTTTCAGCAGTACTTCCCAAACCTTCTCTTAGAATTTTTGGAGCATCTTCCTCAGTTAATTTTCCAATAGCAAAACTTTTTCCTGAAGCTGGCGCTCCAAATATTCCAAACGCTGTAGGGTTGCCGGCTATTGTTTGAGAGTTTGCCTTTACGCTTAAAAAAATAGCCAGTAATGCTGTTGATTGAAGTAATCTATTCATTTATTTTTCCTTCTTGTAAGCTTAGTATTGATTAGTAAATCTTATCCTTTATAAATTAATTATAAGTTAAAATTATTAGGCCCCCTCATATATCAACTAGGTTGAGCAAAAAAGCTCAAGGGATAACCAAGTCTTTAAGCTTTACATTTGCAATAACAATTATTTTGCGCATAAGAGGGCTTTGATATGCATAGATCTCCCGTGTGAGTCAAGAGAAATATTTGATGAAGTATAAAGCATCAGTCACGCATCCGGTCTTTTTATGAAGATCATATCCGTTCTCCTGGCCCTAATGAGTATTCGAATCCCTGTATCCCTCTCATCTATATGGCTTAAATAAGTCCTGACAATACACGGATTGAGCAGAAGGAATTGGCATTTTTTCCATTAAGTTATACTCTTGCGTGCTCACCTAATAGGTGTTCTTTTAATGCTCCTTGTTTAATTAAGGGTGTCTATTACTTTTATCTCTAAGCAACTGCATTTTCAAAAGTTGTGTTCTTATAGTTATGTTGGTAATCATTTCCTGAAGATAACAAACCCCATACAATACGCGCCATCTGGTTTGAAACGGCTACAATACCTTTATTGTGTCCTCGCGATCAGCAACCTTCCGGAACCATACCATTGAACTGGGAAATGGCTACTTGACTATCTATCCATGAAAGATTTGTACATGATCATCTTCATGAGCTTAAGGCTGTTACAGGCCTAGAAACAACGCAACCATATATGCAGTTGATTTAGTAAAAAAGATATTGATTCACGTTGCAAAAGCTTTTTGCTTAAAATAGGTTACGAAGATATTAGCTTAAGGACTAGTGAGATGACAAATATTCTTTATGTAGAACAAAATCAGGTGAGTTGTGAGGGAACAGGGATTTCAGATGGCCACCCTCGGATTTTCCTTAAGCTTGAACCCTCAAACCAAGTAGTGTGCCCTTATTGCAGTCGACAATTTATTCTAAAGGCTCCAGCTGACATTTAGTTTTCTTTAAGTTTCTAAATCATCATTTTTTTGAGCATGGCGTTGACGCATTTGAGCTTTACGTTTTAATAAATTTTCTCGTAAAGCTTTTGCGAGGCTTTCTTTACGCTTTTGCGCGCGCAACGCTACTAGATTTCCTCTTGTAGAGGATTGAGGCTGGGCAAAGGTGAGAGAAGCTTCATTTGAAGCATTCTCCTGATCTTTTTTAATTTGTGTTAGTTCTTTTTTATTTGTCATAATCAATCTATCCTTTTAACAATTATAATTATAAAGGTTATCATTGTCACGCCAACTTTTTTTTAAAAAGCTCTTCAAGGGCTTGAAGGCCTGACTTTAAAAGTTTGAGATCATAAACTGTATGAAGTTTTTCTAAGTCATATACGATGAAATTCTCAATCAATTTTTTCGCTCTTTTTCCTACTGACTGAAGAGTAATCCAGGCATTTCTCCATTCTTTCTCTAAGCCTTGAACATAAGCCTCATCTACTTCGAAAGAAATTCGCAAATGCGGATCTATAAGTTGAGCTTGACTTAAGTGTGGAGATAAAATGAGCGGCCGAATCTTACGACTAAGCCATTTAAATCTCAGACCTGCCTGATATTCTCCTTCTTCGATAAATCCTTTCATGTAAAGTTCTTCAAAAAGACCAACTTCTACCTGGTTTACAGCCACTTTCTGTGTCATAGGAAACTCCTTTTGCTAGTGAGTTATGTATAACTTAGACTAATGTGTATTTCTTAGGGGGGCCTTAGAAACCAGCAAAAAGGGCATTTAAGAGATTTATAGATTATATCTCGGGTCTCTCTTCGCTTGTGTTTTCATCTACGCGGGAACAACGAAAGAGAGAAGAAGGGGGTAATAATAAGGTAACCTGCGGAAATCCTAAAGAGAATACTGGATAACCCTAAAGAAAATTCTGTGATAATCCTCCCTCCCTTTCCCTTGTTCAATTTTTAATAACTATAGAAAAATCATGAATATGTTTCTTCATCTTCCCTAAGGCGTGCAAATATGGTAAAAAGCCCCAAATTAGTTGTTTTCTGTCCTTTCCCACTGGAGAGGAACTCGAATTTGATTGGGTAACTCTTTGTTGAACAAAAATTTAATTGTAGCGCGGCGATATGGAACCGCATTATTCCAAGCTCTTAAATCAAAGAAAGTTCTCAAACCTGTGCTCAAAGATTTGGAACATTTCGAGGGGTTGCTTTTAAAAGCTCCTGAGTTGTTAATTTTTATTACTAATCCTCTGAACATAATTAATAAAATAAATGAAGTGATATCTGAAATAGCAAAAGCTGCTAGTTATCAGCAGTTTACTCTAAGTTTCCTTATACTTCTTTCTGAAAAACATCGCCTAAACCTTTTTCCTGAAATTATAAATGACCTACGCAGACTTGTTGCACAAGAAAATAAACAGCTTCATGGAACGGTTATCTCTGCACAGAAATTGAATAAAACTCAACTGACGAAGTTACAATTGGTCTTAAAGCAAAAATCTGGTTATGAGGTTATCCTTGACAACGCAGTTGACCCAAATATTTTAGGGGGACTGATTGTAAAAGTAGCTTCCTATTTTATTGATATGTCTTTAAAAACAAAATTGGTACAGTTAAATACTCATTTAAAGGGCTTGGTTGATGAAACTGCAGGCATCTGAAATTTCGACGATTTTAAAAAAACATATTCTTGATTTTCCAACTCAGGCTCAGCTGACTGAAGTAGGACAGGTCCTTGAAGTTGGTGACGGTATTGCGCGCATCCATGGTCTTGAAGGTGTACAAGCTGGAGAGATGGTTGAATTTAAGGATGGCCTGAAAGGGATGGCCCTAAATCTTGAAGCTGATAATGTAGGTATCGTGATTTTTGGTGAAGACAAAGCTATTAAAGAAGGGGATACAGTCAAACGTACCGGCCGCATCATTGAGGTTCCTACTGGAAAAGGTCTCTTAGGCAGAGTTGTTGATGGCCTTGGTAAGCCTATTGATGATAAAGGACCCCTTAAAAATCCTATCTTAAAGCGTGTTGAAACTAAAGCCCCCGGGATTATCGCCAGACAATCTGTAAGTGAGCCAATGCAAACAGGTATTAAGGCAATTGACTCACTTGTACCGATTGGCAGAGGCCAGCGCGAGCTTATCATTGGTGATCGGCAAACGGGTAAAACAGCCCTTGCTATTGATGCGATCTTAAATCAAAAAGCCATAAATGATGTCAGCGCCGTCAAAGATAAGCTTTTTTGTATCTATGTAGCTATCGGACAAAAACGTTCAACGGTGGCGCAGATTGTTAAAACCTTTCAAGATCATGGCGCTATGGACTACACTATCGTGGTGGCAGCGACAGCTTCTGATGCTGCCCCGCTTCAATTTCTGGCGCCCTATACCGGCTGCACCATGGGCGAATACTTTCGCGATAACGGCATGCATGCTTTGATTATCTATGATGATCTTTCTAAGCAAGCAACAGCCTACCGTCAAATGTCACTTCTTTTGCGTCGCCCTCCTGGGCGTGAGGCCTATCCAGGGGATGTCTTTTATCTGCATTCACGACTTTTAGAGCGTGCAGCGAAAATGAGTGAGGAATACGGCGGTGGTTCGTTGACCGCTTTGCCTATTATTGAAACCCAGGCAGGTGATGTTTCCGCTTATATTCCCACCAATGTGATCTCGATTACAGATGGACAAATTTTTCTCGAAACTGAATTATTTTATAAAGGTATTCGCCCTGCGATTAACGTTGGACTTTCTGTGAGCCGTGTGGGATCAGCAGCACAATTGAAATCAATGAAGCAAGTAGCAGGTAAAATTAAACTTGAGCTCGCGCAATATCGTGAAATGGCCACCTTTTCTCAATTTGCTTCTGACCTTGATAAGGCTACTCAGAATTTACTCGCGCGCGGTGAACAGTTGACTGAACTTTTGAAACAACCCCAATATAGTCCATATTCAGTTGAGCAACAGGATTTAGTGTTGTTTGCAGGAGTTCGTTGCTATTTAAATAAAATCCACATTGCTGAGATTCAAAGATTTGAAAAAGATATGTTACGCACGTTGCAAAATGATGCGCCCCACCTTCTTGAAAAGATCCGTGATGAGAAAAAAATTTCTGACCAGATCGAGCAGGAATTGATAGTTTTTATGGATAATTTCGTTAGCGTTTTTGCGTGATAGGAGCTTATGGCAACCCTTAAGAATATCCGCACCCGAAAAAAAAGCGTTCAATCGACTAAAAAGATTACCGCTGCTATGAAGTTGATTGCAGCTGCTAAGCTACGCAAAGCTCAGGAACATGCTCTTGCGTCCCGGCCCTACGCAGAGTTAATTGCTCATATGCTGGATAATCTTTTACAGAGTCAATTGACTTTTGATCATGTATTACCCCTTATGACAGGAAACGGTAAAGCTCAACGGCATTTATTTGTGATTTTGACCTCTGACCGGGGACTTTGCGGTGGATTTAATGGAGCGGTCATCCATCGACTTCATGCGGAATTAAAGGGTTTAGACAAGCAAAATAAAAGCTATGAATTTTTATGTATCGGCCGCAAAGGTTCTGAACTTCTTACTGCCAATCGTTTTAAAACCAATATTATTGACACCCTTAACTCTCCAGATCACGCTCGCTTTATTCAAGCCAAGCGTTTAGCCACGCGCCTTGAAGAGATGTTTAACCAAGATCAATTTGATATCTGCAGCCTTGTGTACACGCAATTTATCTCAGCAATTCATCAAAAAGTTGTTGTAAGGCAGCTGGTACCTTTCGAGCGACAAGAGGCAGAAGGACCAACTCAGAAGTTGCTGCAAGGTTTTTATGAGTATGAGCCTAACGAGCGACAAGTTTTAGAAGGGCTGCTGGTCAAAAATCTCACAGTTCAAATATACAGGGCCTTGCTTGAAAATACCGCTAGCGAAAATGCCGCGCGTATGACGGCTATGGATGCTGCAACACGCAACGCGAGTGATATGATTAAGGCCTTGGACTTACAATATAATCGGACACGTCAAGCGTTGGTAACCCGTGAATTAATTGAGATTATCTCTGGCGCTGAAGCGCTTTAAGCTTATTTTAAGAGTACGGACAAGGAGTATATATGAATGGCAAAAAAGAATGTGGGATCGATTACCCAAGTGATAGGTGCGGTTGTCGATGTTTCTTTTCCTGATGGCTTACCGGCAATTTTAAATGCCTTGCATACTGAGAATCAAGGTCAGACCCTTGTGCTTGAGGTTGCAAAGCACCTGGGCGAAAATATTGTTAGAACAATTGCCATGGATGGTACCGAGGGTTTGACCCGCGGCCAAACTGTCATAGACACAGGTGAGCCAATCATGACCCCGGTTGGCCATGCAACATTAGGCCGTATTATCAATGTAATTGGCGAGCCAATCGATGAACGTGGGCCCATAAAAGCCCTTAAAAAATTACCAATTCATAGAGCTGCCCCTGAATTTATCGAGCAATCAACAGAAACTGAGATTTTGACGACTGGCATTAAAGTTATTGATCTTCTCGCTCCCTATGCTAAAGGCGGAAAAGTAGGTCTTTTTGGAGGTGCTGGAGTGGGTAAAACCGTTATTATTATGGAGTTGATTAATAATATTGCTAAAGGCCATGGGGGGTATTCTGTCTTTGCTGGTGTTGGCGAGCGAACCCGTGAAGGTAATGATCTTTATAATGAAATGATTGAGTCTGGGGTCATTGATATTAAAGGCAATAATTCAAAAGCAGCCTTAGTTTATGGACAAATGAATGAACCTCCTGGGGCCCGCGCGCGTGTGGCCCTCACAGGCCTTACGATTGCAGAAGCTTTTCGTGATGAAGAAAACAAGGATGTCTTGTTCTTTATCGACAATATTTTTCGCTTCACTCAAGCTGGATCAGAAGTCTCCGCCCTTTTAGGGCGTATTCCCTCAGCTGTGGGGTATCAACCTACACTTGGCACCGAGATGGGCGCTCTTCAAGAGCGCATTACAACCACAACCCATGGTTCGATTACAAGTGTTCAAGCTGTTTATGTCCCAGCTGACGATCTCACGGACCCTGCACCTGCAGCCTCATTTACCCACTTGGATGCGACAACCGTTTTAAACCGTCAGATTGCTGAACAAGGCATTTATCCAGCGGTTGATCCTTTAGACTCCACCTCACGAATCCTAACCCCCGATATCGTTGGTCAAGATCATTATGATGTTGCACGAGAAGTTCAGCGTGTACTGCAG
>JACVCA010000054.1 GCA_016742295.1 Alphaproteobacteria bacterium
GGGTGTTTGATTACTGAAGGGGCACGTGGAGAAGGAGGGTATATGACAAATGCTGAAGGCGAACGTTTTATGGAGCGTTATGCCCCCTCTGCAAAAGATTTAGCTTCCCGTGATGTAGTAAGTCGTGCCATGACTATTGAAATTCTGGAAGGAAGAGGTATTGGAGCTCATAAAGATCACATTCATTTGCATTTGGAACATTTAGATCCTACTGTGCTTGCTGAGCGGCTGCCCGGTATCTCTGAGACTGCAAAAATCTTTGCGGGTATTGATGTAACTCGCCAACCAATTCCCGTCCTGCCAACTGTTCATTATAATATGGGTGGGATTCCAACCAATATTCATGCAGAAGTTTTAAATCCGACAACTTCTGACCCCAATGCAATTGTCTCAGGTTTAATGGCTATTGGGGAGGCGGCTTGCGTTTCTGTTCATGGAGCCAATCGTCTGGGTACAAATTCGCTCTTGGATCTTATTGTGTTTGGCCGTGCAGCAGCACTGCGTGCGGCAAAGATTTTAAAGCCTAATAGCTCTCATCCCAAATTTACCTCTCAAGGGGGAGAAACGGCCATCGAGCGTTTTGATCGCTTAAGATTTAACAAAGGCAATACAAAAACAGCTGAAATTCGCTTGGCAATGCAACGTTCAATGCAAAAACATTGTGCGGTGTTCCGAAGTCAACAGATTTTGGAACAAGGGATCAGCCATATCGAAAACCACATCGCTCAAATTCAAGATATTAATGTAAGCGACAAGTCCTTGATTTGGAATAGTGATTTAATAGAAGCGCTTGAACTTGAAAACCTTTTGCCCCAAGCACTTGTAACAGCACACTCTGCTTTAAATCGTAAGGAAAGCCGGGGGGCACATGCTCGTGACGACTATCCAGATCGCGATGATAAGAATTGGTTAAAACATACAATCATACGCCTGGATGAGAAAAAGAAAGAAGTTGATATCGATTATAGACCAGTTGCGTTGAAAACTCTCTCTACAGATGTGAAGTTAGTCCCTCCAAAAGCAAGAGTATATTAAACGTGCTATATTCGACTTCTTTTTTCCCCCTCTTTGCAAATCGTTTAAAGTCACTGTAATATAAAAATTAAAATCCACCGCTCAAGGGCACAAGAAGAAAAATGGTTCAATTCAGGCTTCCAAGAAATTCCAAGATTATTGAAGGCAAAACCTTTAAATTTTCTAAGCCTACGAGCACCCTTAAAATTTTTAAAATTTATCGTTGGGACCCTGAAACCTCTGATAATCCTCGCCTAGATACTTATGAAATTGATATCTCTACCTGTGGTCCTATGGTCTTAGATGCATTAATAAAAATTAAAAATGAGATTGATACCACTTTGACCTTTCGTAGATCTTGCCGGGAAGGAATTTGTGGAAGTTGCTCGATGAATATCAATGGCATAAATACGCTGGCTTGCATTCAGCCTATTGAAAATTTGGAAAATAAAATAAAAATTTACCCTCTACCCCATATGGAAGTTATAAAAGACCTCGTGTCTAATTTGTCGCATGCTTACGCACAGTATGCTTCCATTAAACCTTGGTTAGATACGAAGACCCCTACAACCTCGGATCGGGAATGTTTACAAAGCCCCGAAGAACGTGCTGAACTGGACGGTAAATGGGAATGCATCTTATGTTTTTGTTGTACAACCAGTTGTCCAAGTTATTGGTGGAATGAAGAGCGCTATCTAGGACCTGCATCACTCCTACAAACTGAACGTTGGCTTGCTGATAGCCGCGATAAAAGTACCGAAGAAAGACTAGAAAAGCTAGAAGATCCCTTTAGTCTTTACCGCTGTCATACCATTATGAATTGCACAAAAACCTGTCCTAAAGGCCTTAATCCAGCAAAAGCTATTTCTAATATTAAAAAACGTATGGTTAAGCGAAAATAATAGTTTTTATGCTGCCTCACCTTCCTTCAATCCTAATTCTTCTAGAGATTCCAAATCCCGGGGGATTTGGTCAAGTTGAATCAAATGTTCAATCTCATCACGAGGCGAAGTGGCTTCCAGTTCTTTGAACTTACGGGCACTTGGAAGCACACGCCGCTCGAGACTACCGACAGTATGGTTATAAGATTTCACTGCCATTCCTAAATCGCGTCCCAGCTTACTCATGTGTTTACCCATATCAGAGAGTCTTTTATAGATATCACGACCTAAATCGCTGATCTGTCGTGCATTGGCAGCCAAACTTTCTTGACGCCACCCATAAGCCACAGCATGTAACAGTGCAATCAGAGTCGAGGGTGTAGTCATAATAACCTTTTTTTCAACTGCCAATTCAATTAAGTCGGGCTCATACTCAAGCGCTGCACTAAAAAAAGTTTCTCCAGGTAAAAACAATACCACAAATTCCGGTGAGGAGGCCAAAGGGAGTTGGTCCCAATAGGCACGGCTGCTTAATTGCAGAATATGCGTTCTTACTTGACGTGCATGTTGACGCAAATATTCAATGCGCTGGCCATCATTGGTTGCTTCAAGTGCTTCAAGATAAGCTGACAGAGGAGCTTTTGCATCAATTACAATCTGCTTATTACCTGGTAAGTTAACAATCATATCTGGACGCAAACGTCCATCCTCAACCTCAAGATGAACTTGCTCAATAAAATCACAATGAGCGCTAAGGCCCGACATTTCACCAACTCGACGTAGTTGTATTTCTCCCCAACGCCCCCTCACAGCAGGCGCACGTAAAGCTTTTACTAGGTTTGCTGTCTCAAGCCGCAGCTCTTTTTGAGAAGCTACAAGATCTATGACTTGATGTTTGAGAACTTCATAAGAACTTAAACGAGCTTTTTCAAGTTCTTGAAGTTTGGCCTCAACCCCTCCTAAAACTTGTTTGACGGGATCCACAAGCTCGGAAATTGCCTTTTCGCGATGGTGTAAATCTTCTTGAGCACTTTGATGAAATTTAGCAAAGGTTGATTGGGCCAATTGTAAGAAGGATTGATTGCTTTGAGCCAGTGCATCGGCGGAAAGAGCCTTAAAAGTTGAAGTAAATCTACCCTCAGCTTCCTCAAGAAGTTTCATCTTGCTCACGACAACATTACGTTCTTGTTCCAAGGCAATTTTGAGCTCTGTTGCTTGGTTTTTTGCAAGGCTTAGTTCTTGATGAAGTTTTTCGACCCGTTGCTCAAGTTCAGGCACTCTTAAAGCTGTGGTTTCTGCAGCGACACGGTTCAAAGACTCCTCGTGCAAATACTCCTTTAATACTTCAATCTTCTGCCATACAACATAAAGGTATACGCCGCAGCTAATTGCTGAAACTGCCAAGCCTATTCCTAAAGAAAGGAAATCTATAGTCATTTCATCATCCTTTGCATATTTATAAGCATCCTAAATTAAACTTAAGCATTCTTTTATACATATCGCAAAAAGAATGCTTCCTAAACCTCTTGCCAGCCATTTTCCATTATGTAATCTATAGGCATCTACGATCGTTCATACAATATGATATCCAAAAAATGAAGGAGACATGATGGAACAAGTTAATTTCATCCTCATTGCACAAGGATTATTCGGCTTGTGCACATTTGTAACGATTGGATGGTTGTTAAGTGAAAATCGAGAAAAAATCAATTATTTTTCTGCTTTAACAGGAATTGGCGTACAAATTTTATGCGCTCTTATTACGACACGTATTGAATGGGTTCGTGCAGGCTTTTTAAAAGCCAGTGAAGGAATTAATATTTTAAAAACAGCAACAATAAGTGGCACTAGCTTTGTTTTTGGTCATCTGGGGGGTGGGGACCTCCCTTTTGCACTTAAAGAAGGGAGTAATGCTTTTGTCTTTGCCTTTCAACCTCTTCCCATGATTATGGTTATAAGCGCCCTTTCGATGCTACTATTTCATTGGCGTATATTGCCAGCTATTGTTAGAGGTTTGTCGTGGGGATTTCGCAAAACACTTGGGATCGGTGGTGCGCTTGGTGTTTGTGCAGCTGCCAAGGTGTTTTTGGGGCAAACCGATGCGCCTCTTCTCATTCGTCCCTATTTAAACAAGCTGTCGCGAAGTGAGCTATTTACTGTCATGACAGCCGGCATGGCTACAACTTCCGCATCAATTATGATTTTGTATGCTACAATCCTAGAAAAAAAAATTTCTGATCCGATTAGCCATATTCTTACAGCTTCAATCATCAGTATTCCTGCAGCTATTGTTATATCGCGCCTGATTGTTCCCCAGGAAGGAGCAACAACCGATGGTGATATGATCATGCCTTATCATTTTTCTAGTTCTATGGAGGCTGTTTCGCAAGGCGCATCTGATGGGATGAAATTATTCTTAAGTATTATTGCCATGCTGGTGGTGATGTTGGCCCTTGTTGCATTTGTGAATGCAATATTAGAATCCCTTCCATTTGTCGATAATCAAGCTATCACCTTACAAAGGATTTTTGGGATGATCATGGCTCCTATTACCTGGTTGATGGGAATTACGTGGGAAGAAAGTTTTGCTGCAGGAAAGCTTTTAGGGACCAAGACAGTCTTAAATGAAGTAATAGCCTTTATTGATCTAACTCAGCTTCCTAAAGGTGAACTAAGCACCCGTTCCAATTTAATCATGATGTATGCCTTATGCGGATTTGCAAACTTTAGTAGTATCGGCATTCAAATTGGTGGGCTCGGAACAATGGCTCCTGAACGTCGCAGTGAAATTATATCTTTAGGATTTAAAGCATTAATCGCTGGAACGATTGCAAGTTGTATGAGTGGAACAGTAATCGGAATTTTAAGGTTGGGGGGTTAAATCTATTGAGCAGCCTTATAAGAGGTTAGCTTGTCTCACTGAAAGACCTTCGCGAGGCAAGAGCCGTTGAAAGCGTACCATCATCCAAATAATCCAGCTCTCCTCCAACAGGAACTCCATGTGCTAAGGCAGTAATTTTTACCTCAGCTAACTTCAAACGCTCCATAATATAATGAGCAGTGGTCTGACCTTCAACCGTAGCGTTAAGGGCCAGTATAATTTCTTGAACTTGAATTCTATGCACACGTTCTATAAGACCCTGTATTTTTAGGTCTTCGGGCCCAATACCATCAATAGCAGACAGGGTGCCACCAAGAATATGATAACGCCCATGAAAGCAGCCGGTACGTTCTAGCGCCCAGAGATCAGCAACCTGCTCAACGACACAAATTATTGTGTTGTCACGTCGTGGATCTTGGCAAACCAAACAAGGATCTTGCGTATCAAGATTCCCACATTGTACACAAGAACGTATGCTCTCATCTACTTTCAACATTGCATCTGCTAGAGGTTTTAAGAGACGATCCTTATGCTTAATGAGATGAAGTGCTGCTCTGCGTCCAGAACGGGGACCAAGGCCAGGAATCTTCGCAAGATATTGGATAAGTTCATTTATTTCTGAGCCAATCATTATTTTTTAATCATCGTTTTAAAAGGGAAGTTTAAAATTTCCGGGTAAGGGTAATCCACCCGTTAATTGAACCATTTCTTCTGACATCATTTTGTCAGCTTTCATCTTAGCATCATTGCAAGCCGCCACAATTAAATCTTCTAAGATCTCAATTTCTTTTGGATTTAATAATGTGGGGTCAATCGTTATACTTTTTAGCTCTCCCTTACCATTAATTACAGCAACGACCATTCCCCCCCCAGAGTTCCCCTCTACGGTCACTTCAGCTAGTTTTTCTTGCATTAGCGTCATTTTTGATTGTATTTCTTGAGCCTGTTTAATCATGTTTTTAAAATTCTTCATGTCTAACTTCCTTTTTCTACTTAAGTGCAACCACAGATGTTATTTCAGCCCCAGAAAAGGTCCTCAATGCTTCGGCTACCAGCGGGTCTTTCTTAGCTTGATCTAAATTATTTTCGCTTTCAATGCGTTCTTGCTCGGCTAAAGATAGAGCCCCTTCTTCTTCACACAAAATAATGCTCCAAGACTGTCCTGTCCATTCTTGTAAATGTTGGGTCAGCCTGGCAATAAAATCACGGGGTGCTTGCCCAGTGACACGAAGTTTCAATGTACCTGCTCCAAAATGTACTAAATGTACGTCACTCTTTAAAAAGCTATGAAGCAACGGCTCACGATGTTGAGCAAAGAGCTCTACTAACTCTTCAAAACTCTTTGGCCTTGAACTCATCTGAGGTATGGCTGATGAAAGTACAGGAGTTGCAGGCTGCGTGATTATCATTTGAGGGTTAAATGAAGCACTTTTTGTAACGCGAATAACTTCTTCTAGGCTTGGTAGAGTACTCAAATAAGCAACCCTCAAAAGAATCATTTCACAAGCTTGATGGGGACGCGGAGAAATTTGAGCTTCATTAATACCTTTCAAAAAAACTTGCCACATTCTTGTTAAAGTAGGCATTGTAAGCTTTTCACTTAAGTTCACAGCTTCCTGCCGATCATTTTCTGCAAGATTATTAATTTCAATTGCCAATTGAGGATCTACTTTCAAAGTTGTAAGCGTATGGGTGAGATCAAGAAGATCACTTAAAAGCATTATGGGATCTACACCCAAAGAAAAAAGATCTCTGCTTAAGCTAAGAGCTTTGAAAGGTTCTCCATGAATAAGTGCTGTCAAAATCGCTAAGAGTTTACCACTCTCACTTAATCCTAGCATTGTACATACAAGCTGTGAGGTAATTTTGGGCTTTCCCTGAGGGTTAAGAGTTTGCTGACATAAAGTTAAAGCTTGATCAAGTAAAGATAGCCCATCTCTCACAGACCCTTCTGCAGCTCGTGCTAGAAGTGTTACAGCAGACTCTTCAATTTGAAAATTCTCTAGTCTTGCTATGTTGGTGAAATGTTTTTCCAAGGTTACAAGATCTACTGAGCGTAAATCAAAACGCATACAACGAGACAGGACCGTTTTGGGTACTTTACGAATTTCAGTTGTGGCAAAAATAAAAGTGACGCACGCAGGTGGTTCTTCAAGGGTTTTTAAAAGTGCATTAAAAGCACTCTTGGAAAGCATGTGAACTTCATCAATAATATAAACCTTACGAGGCGCAGAGACGGGCTTATAGCGTGCAGCCTCAATAACCTCTCTTATATCATCAACGCCCGTTCGACTTGCGGCGTCCATCTCAATAACATCAATATGCCGATCTTCAGTAATTGCTTTGCAATTCGCACAGCTATTGCAAGGATCTGCAGTTACTTTAGGATCTCGCCCTATGCAATTCACAGCCTTAGCAAGAATTCTTGCAGTCGTGGTTTTTCCAACTCCTCGAATTCCCGTAAAAATAAAAGATTGTGGTAAACGT
>JACVCA010000055.1 GCA_016742295.1 Alphaproteobacteria bacterium
AAGGGTCTGAATTAATGATTTTTGTTCTTGTATAAAAATCATTTTGATCGCAAATGATTCGTGGTGATGGGATGACCTTGTAGGATAAAGGCAATATATCAATACACCAGTAAATGCTAGGCTATGTAAAGCCAGCGAGAGGGCTAACCCTTGTTTATAAATCTTTAATTCTTTCGAAAATAATCTTAATTTCATTAATTCTATCCTAAGTCTTAAGTGAAATGCCTGCTAGGACTGACAAACCACGTTGTCCATAACCAAACACAGTTTCATATTTACGATTAAAGAAATTTTCAATACGTCCAAAAACCTTGAGGTGTTGAGCGATTTGATAGTGACTGCCTAAGTTGAAGAGAGCATAACTTGAAAGCTTTACCAACCTGGGAGGTGTTGTTGAAAAATCATGATCACTCCGCTTATCTACAAAAATGACATCCGTAAAAATGAAAGCTTTCTCGCTTGGATGGTATGATATTCCTATGCTGGCTTTATGTTTGGCAAGACGAATTGGAAATTGACGCTGTTGACTGTCTTTTGCCTTCGTAAACGTATGACCAAAATTAAAATCAATATTTTGCGAGATTTTAAAAGCTAAACTACTTTCAACACCCTTTGATCTGCGAAGATCAATATTAACCGATTGATACTTGCCTCCTATTCTTCTTGCATCGATTAAATTATGAATATTTAAATGAAAGTATGTGACTTCTAGCAAGATTTTATCTTTGTAAAGCGAATGTTCAACACCTATATCAAAGCTTTTGCTTTGCTCAGATCGTAAACTTAAGTTGGCAATCCCAAAACTGCCTATACCATACACTTCTGTTGAGGAAGGGGCACGAAATCCTGTGCCGTAGCTGGTTTTAAAAGTGGTTTTGTTCCATCTATAGGTCGAGCCAATTTTATAAGTAAAATGACTGTTAACGGAAGCATTTTTGTCAGCCCGAGCCCCAAAACCTAAAATCAAATCTTGAAGGGGTTCTATTTTGTGCTGACCAAAGAGGCTTTTAGTCGAAATACGTTGAGATTTTTCAAATGTAAGTGATTTAACTCGGTTCATGAGGTGTTCGCCACCTAAAGTTGTTACATTGTGCTTATTAAAAAAGAAGGAAGTTTCATATCGTAGCCGGTCACTATATGCTTCCGTAGACAATGTTTTTTGAGATCTATCTAAGTTTGTCGTATCTGTTTTAACTCTGCTCAGCATCAAAGTTTGCTCCCAACGATCCTGACACAGATTTAAAGTTGATTTGAGATTACCAATAAGCTGTTGAGTTTTATTTTCTTTATCTGCTTTTTTCGGTAAGGGTGAGGCCCTGATGCTATCAATTGCAAGTTCGGTTTCGCTCTTAGAAAGATAGCTTTCTACGTCCCAAAAAGGTGTTATAAACCCTCCCAACCGCGCACTTGCTTTTTGTTGACCGTAATCATCTCCTTGTACATTCCTTTGCTTGCTGGTTTTTAAGGTACCGGATCCGGTATGATATTTTGAGATGGCAACATTATAACGGATTGGATCTTGCAGGCCTTGAAACCCTATACTTAATCGTTGAGTATCATAATTTCCGGCTTCAAATTGGCTAGTTGCTTGTGGACGGTTAGAACCTTGTGTGGTGGTAATACGGATGACGCCGCCAATAGCACTTGAACCATAGATAAGACTTTGAGAACCTGGTAGCACTTCGATACGTTCTATATCTTCAATCATAAGATGGCCAAAATCAAAAGCTCCATTTCCCGCTGGATTATTGAGAGGTATGCCATTTAATAAAATGAGCGTATGATTGGTTTTTGCACCTCGGAGACTAATATTTATCTGACGTCCAGGGCTACCGCTTCGGACAATTTCAACACCTGGAATGGCTGTAAAAGATTGATCTACAAATGTTAATTGTTGCTGTTCAATCTGTCGTTTGAGGATTGTATGAGAAGAAGTGACCTCTGGGTCGCGGTTAAGAGGTGGGGCTTCTACTAAAATCTCTGGCGAAGAAGTAATTGCAGGGGATTGATAAGAACTTGTGAGGCATATACCTACCCCTATAAGCCTAAAAAATGAAAGAGTTTTTTGCATGCGGACTGCCTTTCCCGTTACACGTAGAAGATTTTTTACAATCTGCCACGAGCGGAAAATCCGCGCTTATTGGCACACCCCGTCCTTAAGCTTCGTGGCTGTAAAGGCAGGTCTCCTGGCTTGCACGTCAAACACCTTGATTTGGCCTTCCCAAAGCTTAAACCTTAGTGGCATATTATAAATCAAGGCTATGTGCCTACAGTTGCGGGGGCAGCCACAGCTTTAATTCTAAACAAATATTAACTGTGTTCCCATCTTCAAGGTCGCATTTTTCAACGCTTACCTTTCGTCTCTTAGTTTAAAAGAGAACCTTTACAAAAATGAAGATAAAGGTAAAATCTTTAACGTGCAAGTCTGAAGTTTCTAAGCTTGCTTGAATTTACGAAACGGTCTACGGTTCTGATATCAATAAGCATAAAAATAAAGGTGTTAGGGATGCATCGCACTTTCATAAGATGGAGTTTCAGTCTCCTTGCCGTTTTATTTGTTATTTCGTGCACAAATCATCAAAATAATATGCCAAATATTGAAAATTTGAGTGAAAAGGCTCAAAACCAACTTTTACGCGTGGCAGAATCCATGAAAAAAGCAGGAGATTGCGGAACTGCTATCAAATTTTATAAGGATATTGTGTATTCAGAACCTCAGAATTCCCAGGCAAATATAGGGCTTGCTCAATGTCTGGTAGAGATGAAAAAATATTCTGAAGCAAGTGAAGTTTTAAATCACTTTCTGTTAGACCAACCCCATAACACGCAAGTTCGTATGGAGCTTGGTAAAGTTTACATTGCAGGACATAACCCTGAAATGGCTCTTAATGAATTTATTCTTATTCTTTCTCATGATCCGCAGAGTACCAGCGCTCAAAATGGTGTAGGTGTATGTAATGACTTTCTTGGACAACATCAAAAAGCGCAAAACTCATACTATAAAGCTCTTGAGACAACTCCCAATCATCATGGAATTCTTGCGAATTTGGGATTGTCTTATATTCTGGATGGAAAATATGAAAAAGGTATAAATATTCTTGAACCATTGGCGAAGCGCTTTCAAGCAACCCCTCGGGATCGCCAAAATCTTGCACTTGCCTATGGGTTATCGGGAAATATGGGCAAAGCAGCGCAGCTATTTAGAATAGATTTGGATGATACGGATGTGCGCACTAATATTGCCTATATCCATGTTCTTCAATCTTCTTCTCATGCGAGCAAAATAGAAGCTATTTACCCTGGTTCTCAGAAACCAGAAGCAATTAGTTCAAGCGAATCTCCTCAACCAATTCTTCCTTCAAAGCCTCTTGAAATACAACCCTTGAGTTCAAATAAGACCCATATTAAAAAGCCTTAATTTAAAAATTGTTCGTTGATAATCCGATCTTCAAGATTATGTTCTGGATCAAATAAGAGAGTTAAAGTAATGTTTTTATTTTCGCTGATCTCGACTCTGATAACATTACGCACCTCCGTATAATCTGCAGCTGCAATCACGGGACGCTTATCAGCTTCAAGAATCTCAAATGTGACGCGAGCAGAATGAGGCAAAAGCGCTCCTCGCCACCTGCGTGGTCTAAATGCGCTAATCGGTGTTAACGCCAGAAGGTTTGCTCCTAAAGGAATAATGGGACCATGCGCAGATAAATTGTAAGCGCTACTTCCTGCAGGAGTAGAAATAAGAATTCCATCACAGACCAGTTCTTCCAAGCGAACAACATTATCTACTAAAATTCGGATTTTTGTCGCTTGGCGAGTTTCGCGTAGTAATGAAACTTCATTAATAGCACAGGCTTGATGAGATTCTCCTTCGACAGTTATAGCTGTCATTTCAAGAGGGTGTAATTGAACTTTTTCAGCTTTCTGGAGTCTTTCAAGAAGATAATCAGCTTTATAATCATTCATAAGGAAACCCACACTGCCGCAGTTCATCCCATAGACTGGTTTTTCATGCTTAATGAACTGATGAAGTGTCTCTAACATGAATCCATCCCCCCCTAAGGCTATAATAATATCTGCTTGTTCTGGAGGAACAACAGAAACAAGAGTTTTCAAATGCATATGGGCTGCCTGAGCCTGAGACATTTCACTACTTACAATGGTAATCAAAGGCCGTTTTGTAGGAGTGATCATTTGAGGGACTCTGCAAAATCTGAGGTAAGGCGTTTCATTAGAGTAAAATATAAATTCTCAGGAGCCTCCTTTATGTTAGCTCCGTAGGGATCTAAAATACCGTGTTTTAAATTCATTGTTTTGGCAAGTAGATCAACTAAGGGAGTTTGAAATTGTACCTCAGCAAATAAGCATTTTACACCTTTTTGCTGAATGAGAGTCTGTGTATCTCTTAAACGTTTGGCACTCACTTGAAGCTCGGGATCTCGCGTGATTGCTCCTAAACCTTTCAAGTTGTAAGCTTTTTCAAAATATTGATATCCATCATGAAAGACCATAAAAGCTTCTTGTTGAAAAGGCTTGAGGCATAATTTAATTTCTTCGTTTAATTGATCAAGTTTTTTTAAAAGAGCTTGATGATTAGCATTGTAAGTTGCTGCATTTTGAGGGTCCACCTTACTCAGTTCATCAACAATCGCTGTTACAATTATTTTAGCATTAAAGATATCCATCCAAATATGGGGATCATATGAATCAATATTATGAGAGTCATGTTCTGTACATTTGTGCTCACTTCGAAAAGGATAAAGATTTAAGTTTTGAAGATCCATCAATCGCAATTGTTTTGCATTAATACCTCGCTTCATAATAGGTTTTTCAAGAGCACTTTCAAGAGCAGGACCAATCCAAACAATGATATCGGCAGTACTCAAGCTTTTTGCTTCTGAGGGACGTAATGCGAAAGTATGGGGGGATTGCGCTCCTTTAATAAGTAAAGTAGGGACACCTACCCCTTTCATTACTCCGGCTGTGAGAGAATAAATAGGCTGAATGCTAACCACAACTTTTGGTTCTGCAAATGCTTGAGGCATAAAGATGTCTGAGGCTAACAATACAAAAAGTCTTACATAATATTTAAAGGTGCAGGCCTTTAAAAAAGAATAAAAGTTTTGCAAATTAAAAATGGACCTTTATTAATAATTGAGAACATGCACTATCAAGGTAACCGAAAAAAGCTTGAAATTCTAGACCCTCTAAAAAGGCTGGTGTGTTGCATGCGTTATTGACATACTTCATGGAGTCTAATTTCAAACCCTGGTAAAAGCAGTATGCATATTTCAAGAAATAATTTTTCAATTGTAGCATTCATCATTGCAGGTCTAGCTCTGATTCATAGCCCTATCTGCAATGCAGCAACAAAAGCCCTGGAAACAGCTTCTCCTATTCTTGATGGCGGTACTCTCAACCTTATCTGGGGTATTCCTTTTGCAGGTATTTTGCTTTCTCTAGCCTTTATCCCTCTATTTTTAGCTGATATATGGCATTCACATTATGGAAAAATCGCACTTGGCTGGGGGTTATCAGTTATCATTCCTCTGTTTTGGTCCTATGGATTTGAGATAGCACTTACGGCAATATTGCATACTTATCTTATTGAATATATACCATTTATTATTCTCGCTGGAGCCTTGTATACAATTTCAGGTGGAATTAAAATTGAAATGAATATGCCAGCAACCCCTGCACACAATGTAGGCATTATGATTATGGGAACGTTCTTTGCAAATGTGATCGGCACAACAGGAGCTGCCATGCTTTTTATCCGACCTTTAATGATGGTAAATATGTGGAGAAAATACCAGACTCATATTATTATTTTTTTCATTTTTCTGGTATGTAATTTAGGAGGCTCCCTTACTGCGCTCGGAGATCCTCCATTGTTTCTGGGATTTTTAAATGGGATTGATTTCTTCTGGCCAACTACACATCTGTTATTTCCTCTTGTTATAATAGTTTGTCCTCTTATGGGAGTTTTTTATCTTTTTGATCATTTTTATTATTCTCTTGAGAAAAAAGATCTTTTACCCCAGCCTTTGAAACAGAAAGTTGTGATTGAAGGATGGGTCAATTTTGGACTTCTTCTTGGTGTTATGGTGGTTGTGCTGGCGAGTGGGACTTGGAAGCCAGAGATCACATTCCGATTTTTTCAGGTTGAAGTAGAATTGCAAAATGTTTCACGTGACTGTTTACTTGTACTGATTGCAGTTATTTCACTTGTTTTGACGCCGCAAAAAATTCGTCTCTACAACCGTTTCTCCTGGCAACCTATTCTCGAAGTTGCCAAACTTTTTGCAGCAATTTTCATTACTGCAATGCCTGTTGTAGCAATGCTGGATTGTGGCCTAGAAGGCCCCTTAGCAAACATTGTGGGGCTTGTAAATCATCAAGGCGAACCTGTGAATAAAATGTATTTTTGGATGACAGGCTTTCTGTCGGCATTTTTAGACAATGCCCCAACTTATCTGATTTTTTTTCACATGGCTGGTGGGGATGCAATGGCTTTAATGGGACCATTATCTCAAACTTTAGTAGCAATTTCATGCGGGGCCGTTTTTATGGGAGCAATGACCTATATTGGAAATGCTCCTAATTTTATGGTTAAATCTCTTGCAGAAGAGAATAATATCCTTATGCCCAGCTTCTTTGGTTATATTGGGTGGTCATTAGGGATTTTATTTCCATTGTTTATCATTTTATCCCTGGTATTATTTTGAAAAAATAATCTTAACACCCAGTCAAAGTAGAAAAAGTATGCGTATTCAACAATCCATTATCTTAATTTTTTGGTTATTGCTTACTTGGACTGTGCAAGAAAAAGTTGAAGCCAAAACCGGTTTGCCCGTACCGCGCTTTGTCTCATTAAGATCAGGGAATATTAATGTACGGGTAGGGCCAGGATTACATTATCCTCTTGAATGGGTATTTATGCGTAATCGCCTTCCTGTTGAAATTGTGGCAGAATTTGATGCATGGCGGAAGATCCGTGACGCAGAAGGAGTAGGGGGGTGGGTTCATCAAAGCATGCTCTCAGGGACGCGCATGGTGTTGGTGCTTGGAATTGAGCAAAGTCTGTATAAGAGGCCTGATGTAAATACTCCTGTTATTGCTAAAGTTCAAAGCGGAGTAATAGGCAAACTTTTATCCTGCCAAGAGAAACTATGTACATTGCAAATTGAGTGTTATAAAG
>JACVCA010000056.1 GCA_016742295.1 Alphaproteobacteria bacterium
GGTTAGGACAATTCCAGTAACACCAATACGCTTATTAAAGTTATCCGCAACATTAACCGCATCTTGCCCTGTCATAGCGTCAGCCACCAGTAACACTTCGGTGGGATTTACTTCAGCTTTAATAGATTCAAGTTCCTGCATCAATGTATTGTCAATGTGGAGGCGACCTGCTGTATCAAAGAACACCACATCAAATCCTTCAAGACGTGCTTTTTTCTGGGCTCGTTTAGCAATTTCAAGCGGCTTTTCAGATTCAATGATCTGCAAAGTTTCGATTTCACACTCACGCCCTAGAATCTCAAGTTGCTCACGGGCTGCTGGACGATAAATATCCAAAGACACCATCAAGATTTTCTTATTAAATTTTGTTTTTAAAAGGCGCGCGATTTTAGCAGTTGTTGTCGTCTTTCCAGATCCTTGCAGACCTACCATTAAGATAGACACAGGCGGTACGGCTGATAGATTAATGGGGCTCGCTACTCTCCCCAGAACCTCAATAAGATGTTCGTGAACAATCTTAACAACTTGCTGTCCTGGCGTCACACTTTTTAAAATTTCTTGACCAATTGCTTTGGCTTGCACAGCTTGGATGAACTCTTTAACCACAGGAAGTGCGACGTCAGCTTCCAAGAGAGCGATACGAATCTCGCGCATAGCGGCAGTGACATCAGCCTCACTTAGTGCCCCCCTGCCCCGCAAGCGATCAAATACATTATTCAAACGGCTAGTTAAATTACCGAACATCCAAGAAAATCCTTTCAACGCAAAACTCGCCAGTGAGCGAACCCTCGCCAACTGACGTTTTTACGTTTGTACCTTTAGAAGGTTTTAGCAGGCTATGTCAACTTTTTTGTGATTGAATAAAAACTCATAGTTTTTGTACGTTGACAGTTGTTTGAAGCCTAGTCTGCTATAAACTCCAACTCCTTTAGCAGAACTATCTAAAAAACAATATTTATGACCTGCTCTCTTTGCTTTATCAAGAGCGTAAGCAATAACTCCGGAAGCAAACCCTTGTCGTTGAAACTTAATGCAAGTTGCAACATTATTAAGACGTACCCCGTCTTCACTTAGAGATAAAGTAGCAGAGGCTACAGGCTGATTATCATGATAAACAACATAATGTTGCATCCTCCCTAGATCGCACGACAGATATACAGCATTAAGTTTCACAAACATTGCTGAAGATTCTTCAGTGTATACAAATCCTTCCTTAATAGGCAGGCTCCAATCTTTAAGCTCTTTTAAATCTGAAACTTTTCGAATATCAAATTTTTTCACCCAGGATTCAGCTTCAAACACTTCCAAATCGAGAAACATAGAAGAAAAAGTATCTTTATATTTTAACCCATTCTGTTCAAGACATTCCTCTAACCTGGGTGAGGCAGCCCTATTATCAATAACCCAACGCCAAGGCACATTATACCTTTCAAAAAAACGCTTCACCTTTTCAATGTATGTAGGGATATCATTAATGTTAATATCAGTTGTTATAACAACGTTAAAAGCAGTATTTAAAATACCTGTGACAAAAGCTTCAATATTCCTTTCTTGCAAACATTCTATTGCAATACTTTCAAAGTAAAAACATGCAGTTTTATGGTAATCTTTAAGAAGCGCAGGCGGCGTACTGATCATACAATTAACCTCGAGGATTAAATTTGAGATATTTTTGATGCTATTTTTTAATTAAATTGCTTGGCGAGTATATATAATAAAAAAATAATTGTAGATTTGTTAATTATTATTCTGCAAAATTTATATGCTCTCCAACTATTACTAGACCTACTCATTCCATCCCTGAAAAAAACTCAAAGCACTTACATCCTGCTCATACTCTTTTTATATCTCTATACGCAAATTATTTATAAGTAAAGACTGTGAGATAATAAAATTTATTTCTTGATAATTTCCTTTATTATCAACAATTCTAGTCTGCAAGGTTTATTATAAAAAAGATTCAAAATACAAAATTGTTATGAGCTGGTCTAATTTGATTTAACGAGTACAATTATCAGGTCTATTTTCAATTTCATCAAGTTACTAAATTTAAGATTAAAATTTTTTAAAACAGCCATTCATTCCACTTGCAGCCGGATAAATTGAGCTGCACTTACAAAAACATTGAAATGTACACTATAAGGCAAGAAAATTATAAGCGCCTTATAGCATTAGAAGGTGTTAAATTTTGCAGTAGGCTCACGCCGCCTGAGACCTGAACTATGCATCCAAATTCTTAACACTTAAAGCATTAGCTTGGATAAAGTCACGACGTGGCTCTACCACATCACCCATCAATGTGGAAAAGACCTCTTCAGCTTCATTCACATGGTCAATTTGGACTTGTAATAAAACGCGCGCCTCTGGATCCAGCGTTGTCTGCCATAACTCTTCAGCATCCATTTCTCCAAGTCCTTTATAGCGCTGAATCGTAATGCCGCGTCGTCCTTGCTCGGTCACAGCTTCAAGAAACGATAGTGGCCCGAAGGTTAAAGTTTCTTTTTCCTTCACAATAAAGTGGCCTGGCTGCGGGAAGATCTCTGCCATATCTTGCAATATGACTTGCATCTTCTCATCTGTTGTTCTGGCAAGCGTCTCGGCTGAAACCACATGAGATTCACTGACTCCAAACATAGTACGAGTGACGATAAAACCTCTTTCTGAGGTGACTTCAGCTGTCCAACCGCCACGTTCATTTTCCTCGCCAATAAGATTAAGACGAGACGCCACACCATCAGCAACTTTTTGTGCATAAGTTAAATCTGCAAGTTGCTCTGTTTTAAAAGCGCCAGCCAAAAGGATTTGTTCTGTAACTAATTCCGAGCCAATTTTTTTTGTAAGCTCTTGGAGTAAGGATTCAATTTTCCTTGCTTTTTCAACTGTTGCTCTTAAATCTATACCAACAATCTGACTGCCATCTGCGCACTTCAGGCATGCTCCCTCAAGGCCTGCCGCGGTGAGGTATTCTTGCAAAGCTCGTTCATCTTTCAAATAAATTTGTGATTGACCACGCTTAATGCCAAACAGAGGGGGCCGAGCAATGTAAAGAAAACCTTTAGCAATCAGGTCAGGCATTTGGCGGTAAAAGAAAGTCAACAATAACGTACGGATGTGACTACCATCAACGTCCGCGTCTGTCATAATGATAATTTTATGATAGCGGCTTTTTTCAGCATTAAAGTCGTCAGGCCCAACTCCTGTGCCAAGGGCACAAATCAGGGTACCAATTTCTTGAGATCCTAACATCTTGTCAAAGCGTGCGCGTTCGACATTTAAAATTTTCCCGCGTAAGGGCAGAATGGCTTGAAAAAGACGATTGCGACCAGTTTTGGCTGATCCGCCAGCGCTATCTCCCTCAACAAGAAACAATTCACTCTTGCTAGGGTCACGTTCCTGACAATCAGCTAACTTGCCTGGCAATGAAGAAATCTCGAGCACGCTCTTACGTCGCGTAAGATCTCTTGCTTTGCGGGCTGCTTCCCGAGCTGTTGCAGCTTCATAAATCTTGCTGACAATCTTACGTGCATCTGCAGGATGTTCTTCAAACCATTGATCTAGACGCTCACTCATCACACTTTCTACAACGGTTCTAACTTCAGAAGATACAAGCTTATCTTTAGTCTGAGAAGAGAATTTAGGGTCAGGAACTTTGACAGATAATATACAGGTCAAGCCCTCACGCGCATCTTCACCGGTTAGTACAATCTTGTCTTTCTTTGAAGAAGGCGCAAATGCAGCCGCATACTTATTGACCACCCGTGTCAACGCTCCTCTAAAACCTGCAAGGTGTGTTCCCCCATCACGTTGAGGAATATTATTGGTAAAACACAAAACGGATTCATGATAACTATCAGTCCATTGCATAGCAATATCCAGAATAATTCCATCACGTTCACCATTAATCATTATGGAGTCATTATGGATAGCTGTTTTGCTTTTATTTAAATATTCCACAAAGGCCTTCACGCCACCTTCGTAAAAAAGCTCAACTTGTAAGGGTTCGCTTTCACGCTCATCTCTTAAATGGATGTGTACGCCAGAATTTAAAAATGCAAGTTCACGTAAACGGGTTTCTAACCGTTTAAAATCAAACTCTGTCATCGTAAAGGTTTCAGTGGAGGGTAAAAAAGTGATTTCTGTCCCTCTCTCTCCTTCTCCAGGGCCAATTATTTCCAGAGGAGCTACAGGGTCCCCATGCTTAAAAGTCATATGATATTTTTGGCCATTGCGCCAAATTGTAAGATCAAGCTTCTCAGAGAGCGCATTGACCACTGAGACACCGACCCCATGCAGACCCCCTGAAACCTTATAAGAATTTTGATCAAACTTTCCACCCGCATGTAACTGCGTCATAATGACTTCAGCAGCTGAAACCCCTTCTTCTTCATGAATATCTACGGGAATACCTCGTCCGTTATCCCGTACCGTTACCGAGCCGTTTGCATTGATACAAACTGTAATGCGATCACAATGACCCCCTAAGGCTTCGTCAATTGCATTATCCACCACTTCGTACACCATATGGTGTAAACCTGAACCGTCATCTGTATCCCCTATATACATCCCGGGACGTTTACGTACGGCATCAAGCCCGCGCAAAACCTTAATGGATTGAGCATCATAATCTTGTTGAGGTGCTATGTGGTTGGTCATTCTTATACTCGCTATAAATCTTGCAAAGTGTATGATAAATCACTTGGATACTTATTCTTTATCCTGAACACTCTAAAGTAGCAAGATTTTCTCGAAAGAGAAACATCTACGATTAGAATTATAAATTTAAAGCCTGGAGGTAACAGTACGATCATGGGTCTCTACACGGCTTTATTTGCCCCTTCCTTTGGTTGAGGTGGCGTATTCCACAGCCTAGTTCTGATTGCAACTTAAATTTCTAGTTGATTATAGTGCACAAGTTCTATTGGCAGCCTCTATTGCTAAACTCTCACCTTTGTCAGTAATTTCTTATACCCATTACTGCTATATTTTAGGAGGCATGGTGGTTTTATCGATAATATTGCGCTATCCACGCAACACACGCGGTTTGCATTTTATTATTGAGTTATGAGTTACGCTCATAAAAAGAACCATACTTTGCCTCAAGCGCCCAGATCCAAAACATGTCCTTGTCATCAATCTCTTCTTTATAAGCTCGTGGATCTTGGTTATGCGAAAAATGTGCCCGAAAACTTGTTAAAACATGTCCCAGCTCTGGTGTAAATGCTGACAACTCTTCTATTTTGTAATCATAGTTACTTAAATATTTTGACATAAATGCCTCACTCCCGCCTTTAGGTAATGATTCTTTAGGATTATAACGCGCGCCAATGGCCTCTTCAGTTAACTCGTCCTGGGTAAGCCAAGCACCAATATTATATTGTTCAAATAAGTAGCCCCATGGAAATAAAATTCCGGGATCTTGCTTACGGCCAGGAGCAATATCTGCATGACCTATAACATTATAAGGCTGAATCTCATATTTTTTAACCAGATGTTGGCTCAAAATTCCGAGTGTATTAATTTGAGCTTAATCAAATGGGAACCAAAGAAAATTTCTCTCGATGATAAAGTCCACTAATTAAAATTTACGCAACCAGTTACAATAATTACCTCACCTGTTCATTTGACCTAGAAAAGGAACTACCCGTTCTTTTCCTCATCTTTGGATCAAACGATGCTATACTTTCCTTCATAAAGGCGAGTCTCTCTTTTTATACTTAGCTAGTTTTCGATAATGAAAGCTTCTCATGATCAATGAGCCATTTTTTACGTACCAAACCTCCAGCATATCCTCCTAGATCACCATTCGTATTGATAACCCGGTGACAAGGTATAATAATGGCGAATTGATTGGCCCCATTTGCTGTTGCAGCAGCACGAATGGCAGAGGGTCTCCCTATTGTTGCAGCAATATCTAAGTAAGACCGTGTTTCACCATAAGGAATTTTATTTAAAGCTTGCCAGACAGACATTTGAAAAGGTGATCCAAAAAACATTAAGGGCGTATTAAATTCTCTTAAGCTTCCTTCAAAATATTCCTTCAATTCTTTTTCAATTGAATGGATCGGTGAAGTTACTCCGGGAATGATTGCTGCTTTCAATCTTTGTCTTAGACGTTCTAGTTCACGCTCTAAGCCACGACGGTCTACAAATTCTAAAAGATGAAGAATATTTTCATCTGCAATTGCGAGCATCGGGCCAAGCTTCGTATCTAACCATGATGCTTTCAAGATAGTCCTATCTCCGAGCAAAGCTGGAGCTACCCCCATGAGACGTGAAAATGCTTCCCTGAAACCGCTCCCGGATTCATATCCCGCCTCAAGCTGTGCCTCGATAACTGCTTCCCCTGATTTAATTTGTTTTATAGCTAGTCCCATACGCCGGGCACGGGCATAGGCTACGAAGGTCATACCAAACCTCTTTTTGAACTGACGACGAACAGTAGATGCATCAATTGATAATGCCTGAAAATCTTTCTCTTTCCAGCGCATGGATGGATTGTCTTCAACAGCTTTAACCAAAGTTTGGATAAGCTCTGAAGTTTGATGTGGATGGGAAAGCGGGCAACAACGCTTACAAGGGCGAAAGGAGGCCAAAAGTGCTTGTTGTGCTGTTTCAAAGAATTCACAATTTTCGAATTTGGGTTTTCTTGCAGGGCAAGTAGGTCTACAAAACACACCAGTGGTTTTAACCCCCACATAAAAAACCCCTTCATATTCACCGTTTTTATCGATTAATGACTGATAATATTCCTTTTTATTTTCCGCTGTTAGCATTAGCAATACCTTGATTTAAGAGTTTTAAATTCTGAATATGCTCTCACTATAAACGCGTTGATAAATAAGTACCGCCGAAATTCAGGCATCAATTTTTTCAAACAATATTCTTTTTAAAATGATAACTCATAAGGTTTCAAATAAGACTCTACTTCATTTTGTAGTATTTTTAATCCCTCTTCGGTAGTGGCTTCCATACGCGCTACCAAAATATCTTGAGTATTAGAGGCACGCAACAGCCACCACCCCTCTGGACGCGAAACTCGAACACCATCAATATCAATGTGGCAGATAGATTGATCCCTTAACTTTTTTTGGATTTCATCAACAATAATAAATTTTTGCCCTTTATCACAGGGAAAATGGATCTCGGGCGTACTATACTTAACCGGAAGCTGGTCGTACCAC
>JACVCA010000057.1 GCA_016742295.1 Alphaproteobacteria bacterium
TCATACTGTCAACAAAAGGCCAGAGCAAAGCCCCAGCTCCAAGAACACCTAAAGCACTTGAAGTAAGAACGAGGAAATCACGTCGGGTAGGATTTTTCTGAACATCCTCTTGAGGATCTTCTAAATTACTTTGATTCATTGGTTCAGTCCGCGTTTAAGTCTTGTTTTATAACTTGGTGTGAATAATTTTAAGGTTATTCTTCCATAAGATAACTTTAGAATCAAAGTTTATTAACTGCAGAGACCCTAGTAATGTAAAGTCATCAGTGGGATCTAGCTTTTTAGAGCGAAATCCCTGTCGAATGTTTAAGCTTTGGCTTGCTCTTAATTACTTTCTTCTTTTGTATATCCACGGCTAATAGCTAGAATAATTGAAGAGCTTCCAGCAATTTAGGATCTGTTTCTTTGTCATCTAGAAATAGTTTATCAAAAAATTCATACTCAGAGAGGCCATCTTCTTTATTTTTTTGCTGAACTATATTTAAACCAGTTGGTAATTGCAAAGATTATTAAATTTTGTTGCATGCAATGTCTTCTCGGCCTAACCTGAGAATAAGGATCTCAAAAGGGATCTTTGCAAAGTGATTTGCTATGAGTTACATAAATATGCAGTCTTTTTATACGCAGCCAAATAAGAAAGGAATCTAAAATGAATAAATTATATCCTCTTAAAAATCTTCTAACTGTTCTTGTTTTAATCTTTCTCACAGGATGTGCGGCTATAACCGGCCGTGAGACTGCTGGAGAATATATTGATGATGCAACAATTACAGCAAGGGTTAAAACTGCAATTCTTGACGATCCATCCTTAAAGCCGTTTCAAATAAGTGTAGAGACATTTAAAAATGTCGTGCAATTAAGTGGTTTTGTGGATTCTGCTGCCGCAGTTTCTCGCGCAGGACAGATTGCTATAACAACAAAAGGTGTTGAGTCTGTCAAAAATAATTTGGTCGTTCGGAAAAAGTAATCGGCCTCCATTAAGTGATGGTACACCTACTGACTCGTGTCGGTGGGTGTACTACTAATGACACGCCTTAGTTGTCTATAGCATTTTCGTCTTAAGACCAATAAGTTCCATGGGCTACTTTAATTATAAAGAGATAACCAATGATCTTATTCGCTGAGTTTATGAGTATAGAGAGGAAATAATTGATTTTGCTTGCACTTAAGCCCTATTCTTCGCATAATTCCGTGTTATGAGTGATCTATTTCGAAAGACAGCCATCGAAGCCTCCAGCTATACCGCCCAAGATATCGAGGTTCTTGAAGGTTTAGAGCCTGTCCGCCGTCGTCCTGGAATGTATATTGGGGGAACCGACGAGGGAGCCCTTCATCATCTTGTCGCTGAATTAATCGATAATGCGATGGATGAAGTAGTCGCCGGTCATGCGACCCGCATTGAAATTCACCTCAGTGCAGACGGCGCTGTAACGCTTAGCGATAACGGCAGAGGCATTCCTGTTGACAAACACCCCAAATATCCTAATAAATCTGCGCTTGAAGTTATTTTAACAACGCTCCATTCAGGCGGTAAGTTCAGTAATAAGGCGTATGAGACTGCTGGCGGCTTGCATGGGGTCGGTCTTTCAGTGGTTAATGCTCTTTCAGACCGTTTTCGTATTGAAGTTATCAGAGAGAAAAAGCTCTGGCAGCAGGATTATGCACGTGGGATGCCTCAAACGCCTTTAACTCCAATTATGGAGATTTCCAATCGGAGAGGAACAACGATTTGTTTTCATCCTGATCCGGAAATTTTTGGTTCTCAGCTTCGATTCACTCCTTCCATTCTTTATAAAATGGTACGCTCAAAAGCCTACTTATTTCGAGGAGTAGAAATTCGCTGGAGCTGTGCAGAAGAGCTTTTAGGTCACGAGAGTGCTCCTCCTCAGCAAGAGACTCTTCATTTTCCCAAAGGGTTGCAAGATTTTTTAGAAGAAGCGCTTGTGGGTTCTCAGTGCGTCACACCTGCTTTGTTTTCAGGCGAAACTAAATTAACTGAAAGTTCAGGACGGATTGAATGGGCTCTTGCATGGTCAGATCGAGATGAAGGATTTCTACACTCTTACTGTAATACCATTCCCACAACTTTGGGGGGTACCCATGAATTAGGATTTCGGCAAGCTATTTTAAAAGGTTTAAAAGCTTACGGAGAAAGGGTCAATCAGCGCAAGGTTAATCAACTGACTGCAGAAGATGTTATGAGTGGTGCTACGGGAGTTTTATCTCTATTCATTCGAGACCCTCACTTTCAAGGCCAAACAAAAGAAAAGCTAGTGAATGGAACAGTTACCCGAATGGTTGAAAATCTCATAAAGGATCATTTTGACCATTGGTTAAGCGGACAGCCTGATAGTGCCAGCCAATTATTAGAGCATGTCATAGAACGTTCGGAGGATCGTTTACGCCGTAGAGAAATGCGTGAAACGGCTAGAAAGACCCCAACCCAGCGACTTCGCTTGCCAGGGAAGTTGACAGATTGCTCACGTACGACAGCGCAAGATACAGAGATTTTTTTAGTAGAAGGTGACTCGGCTGGAGGCTCTGCAAAACAAGCTCGAGATCGAGTAACGCAGGCTATTTTACCTTTGCGAGGTAAAATTCTGAACGTTGCCAGTGCAAGTGCTGATAAACTAAGAGAAAATCAAGAATTAAAAGATCTTGCTACTGCTCTTGGATGTGGTGTGGGTAAAAGTTGCTCAGCTGATAATTTGCGCTACGGGCGTGTCATCATTATGACGGATGCAGATGTTGATGGCGCGCATATTGCAGCTTTGTTAATGACTTTTTTCTTTTATGAGATGTACCCCCTTATTAAAGCTGGGCGTCTTTTTCTGGCACAGCCTCCGCTTTATAGACTGACTCAAGGCGGAAAAACTCAGTATGCTCATGATGAGACAGCTAAAGAACAGCTGCTATCTACAGTATTTAAAGGTAAAGCCAACGTTGAGATTAGCCGTTTCAAAGGGCTAGGTGAGATGCCATGGAGACAGCTAAAAGATACAACAATGTCTCCTGATAAGCGTATTTTGCTTCAGGTTTCTTTGCCTGAGCCGGATAGTTTAAGCTTTCAGGGCTTCTCCCAAGGCAATCTTGAAACATTTATTGATGATCTTATGGGGCGGCGCCCGGAACGGCGGTTTGCCTTTATCCAAGATAACGCAAAATTTATCAAGAATCTTGATATTTGACTAGAAAAGCAAAGAGTGGAAGGTGGTCAATGACCCAAATCTGACTCATTACGGCTGCTTTCTTCCGAATCTGACCGGGTTCACAAGGGATCTGTCCAAAGCTCACCTTCCATTCTCATATAACAAGACACGGCAGGGGAAAAGCAAGAACTTTGTGTATGTCTTATTTAAAAAACCGCATTAAGAAGAATACTATCAATACTGCAAGAGAAAACGGTGTTAACCAGAGCAGATACGTTGCAGGTTGGAAAGGAGGGTTAAGAAGAATCCGCGTGCCGTATTGTCGCTTAAGCTCATTAAAGATTTGCGCCTCGTTTTGTCCGGCATTTAGCTGTGCAAGTATGAATGTTTTGAGGGCTATGGCTAAGGGGGCATTGGAATCTTCAATACTTTGGCCTTGACAAACAGGACATCTGATTTGTAAGGCAAGCTGTCTTGCATGCAACTCTAATTTCTCATCTGCATTGGCATTATAAGAAAGCCCAATAAAGAGCATCATAATGTTTAGAATTCTCATACTGCAACCTTTCTCCTTAGGCGACTTACAAATGCTAATAGCCCGCCAAGTGTACAAAATGCACCACCTAGCCAGATAAGATTGACCATAGGGTGCCAATAAAACCTCATAGACCAACGATTACAGCCTTGAAATTCCCCTAACGCTATGTAGAGGTCAGAAAATTTTCTAGTTTTAATTGAGGTTTCAGTGGCAATGACTTGGTGTAAAGGATAATAGCGTTTTTCGGGATTCAAGATTCCCTGAAATTGGCCGTCCTTAAAGAGGTGTAAAATAGCTTTCTCTGCTTGATAATTTTGGCCTGGCATAAGGGATACTTTTTTCAATATAAGAGTATAACCAGCAATTTCAATCTGGTCTCCGGGGCTTACTATTTGAGTTTTTTCTGTTTTCCAAAAAATATCCACTGTCATTCCCATGATAACTAATGCAATTCCTATATGAGCTGTCGCCATTCCTGTATAGGTCAAAGGCAGGTATTTTACCTCTTTGAATGTGTCCCAAACGCCACTTAAAGTTGCAATGAAAAGCCATATTGCAGCTGAAAGGCTGGCAATTGATAAAATAGGACCTCCCTTTTGCCAGTATCCAACGATGAGAGCTGTAATCATTGTGGTTATAAAAGCAATTTGTAATTTCCTGCTAATAGCATACAGAGTATCACCTTGCCACGATAGCTGAGAGGCAAATCCCATGACAACAATGAGTGGAAACGCAAGAGGTACAAATGTTTGATTAAAATAGGGTGCCCCTACAGATAATTGTTGCCCTGTTATAGATTCGAGTAAAAGAGGGTAGAGGGTACCCAAAAATACTGTTGCTGTTAAAAGGCTTAAAATTAGAGTGCTAAAAATGAGGGTGCCCGGCAGGGAAAGGGGTGTTGCAAATATAGGTGATTTCAAGAATCGTGCTTGAATAAGAAAAAGTGTTAACCCATATCCTAAAATTAGCATTATCAAAAGTAAAAGAAATTGTCCGCGCGCTGGGGCAACTGCAAAACTGTGAATTGAAGTTAAGATACCCGAGCGAACTAGAAAAGTCCCAATCAGACTAAAGCCAAAACTCATAATGGCGAGGAATGTGGTCAAGAGTTTGAATGCGTTTTGTTTTTCAATTAAACTTAATGAATGAATAAGAGCAGTAGCAAGAAGCCACGGCATCAGAGCAGCATTTTCAACTGGATCCCAAAACCACCATCCTCCCCATCCCAATTCATAATAAGCCCACAAGCTGCCAAGGGTAACACCAAAGGTGAGGAAGCTCCAAGCAATAAGGCACCAGGGTTTTAAAAGCTTTGCCCAAACCTGATCAATATTTTTTTGCCATAAACCTGCCATAGCAAATGAAAACGCAATCGAAAGACCAACATAACCTATATAAAGAATTGGTGGATGAAAAGCTAAGGCAGGATCTTGTAGAATGGGATTAAGTCCACGGCCATTTAGGGGAATAGTTTCAAATTTTATAAAAGGATTCGAAATCAAAAGTATAAAGAGGTGAAATCCCAGTCCGATCCAAGCTTGGCTCGTAAGTACTCGTATCTTAAAGAGTCTTTGCTGCATTGTAGAAACTGCGAATACTGCAGTAAAGCCCGAGAGTACTAAAAGCCATAATAACATAGAACCTTCGTGATTGCCCCATACGCTGCTTATCTTATAAAAAAACGGTGTAGAGGTATGCGAGTTTAACGCGACACTCATGATGGAAAAATCTGAAATGCTGTAGGCATACACTAAGACCAAAAATGCAGTAAGAACCAAAATAGCTTGAACTACGCTTAAGGATTCAATAATGGCAATTTTGTGAGGGGTAATTTTAGGATTTTGCAGAGGCGCCCAAATTGCAATAATCGCAGTAAGTCCTGCACTGAGAAGAAGGCAAATATAACCTAGATTAGCGATCATTATATTTTTATATGAAGCCCTTTCCCGCGGAGTGCTTTTTCAACTTGCGGTGGCATATAATTTTCATCATGTTTAGCGAGAACAGATATAGCATTGAAATGCGATTTATCAATTAAATAACCCTCCACAATGATACCTTGTCTTTCTCGAAATAAGTCCGGCAAAATTCCTTTATAATTAATATGAACATCATGGGTCTCATCCGTAACAGTAAATTCTATTTTGTGTTCTTTTGCATGAAGTTTTACGCTCAGAGGTTTTACAATTCCGCCCAAACGAATACGTTGGTTTTCTTGGAAATTCTTATTAAGTAAATCAGAAGGGGTATAGAAAAAAAGTAAATTTTCTTGAAAAGCACGCAGAATGAATCCGAGGGCACACGCAAGAGAAAGAATACAAAAAAGGATAATCCATAAACGCTGGGTTTTAGGTTTCATCAAAAAACTCGCGGCTGAGACTTCAAGGCATCCTGTGTCTTTTTGAGTTCATCCATTTGTGTCTTTAAGTTTTGCAAGGTTTTTAAGTAAAATAAATACATTCCTATAAAGGTGCAGCTATAAGCAGCCCATATATAAGGTGAAAAAGATTGAAAATACTCTAACATATAATTCATTTAAGTTGTTTTCTTAAAAGGCTGATGGATGAGCTTTAATTGTAAAGCATGAGTTTTTGCAGATATCAATTGAATCTGGACACGCAATAGCAGTACCCATATAAAATAACCTATAAATGCAAGAGCCATAGCCATAAGAGGAATAAGCATTGAAATATGGATTGCTGGGGCTGCGATTCTGGTAATACTGGCGGGTTGATGAAGGGTTGTCCACCAGACCACAGACCACTTAATAATGGGGACATTAATGAAGCCCACAACTGCGAGAACGGATGCAGCATTCAGGCTAGTTTGAGTATCTTCAAAAGCTTCTGAAATTGCAAGGTATCCTAAATATAAGAATAACAAAATCAACACAGATGTTAGCCTTGCATCCCATACCCACCATGTTCCCCACATAGGTTTCCCCCAAAGAGCACCAGTAAGAAGGCTTAGAAATGTGAATAAGGCCCCTAGAGGTGCGGCAGAGCGAGCCAAGATACAGGCAAGGGGATATTTCCAGATCAAGAAGATTGCACTTAATATAGCGATAAAACTATAAATTCCCATTGCCATCCACGCACATGGTACATGAACATACATAATCCTTACGGTTTCACCTTGCTGATAATCAGGAGGAGATCCAATAAAAGCCAGATATAATCCAATTGCAAAAAGGCAAAGTGTTAGTCGACCAATCCATAGCCTCCACCTTGTTGCATGTGTTAAAAGATGGTTTGGTTGTAAATAGCTATGAGCCTTAATCATATATAGGTCCTTTTTTGTGAAGCTATCTTAAATGAGTTAGGTTTCCAATAATAATTTTTTTGAACAGAATCGAATTATGGACACTTGTGAAATCTCGTCTGGCTCAATAGCTGGCCACTATTTAAATATTATGAATCAGCAATTTACTTTAAATATTAAGTCCTCCTCACTTCAAACAGGAGAGTAT
>JACVCA010000058.1 GCA_016742295.1 Alphaproteobacteria bacterium
AGCTTGCAGAGAAAGATCAATTTAGTACCCAAAAGCTGATTGAGTATTTAATCTCCTTGCCTATAAGCAAGATCCAAGCTTTTTTTAAGGGCACCGAAGCTGCGACATTAATTGACAAAGACGCGGAGAAGATGGCTATTTCCATAAGGGCTACTTTATCTGTAACGCTCAGATGTCTTAAATATCTTGATGAAACTCAAAAACCATTTTCTTTAAGAGATTGGGCCCGAGAAGATGAAAAAGATGAGTGGATCTTCTTAAGCTGTTTGCCAGAGCAAAGAGCTACCTTAAGACCCCTTTTAACAGCTTGGATGGCAAGCGCTGCAAAAGCTCTCATGAGTATGCTAATCAACCCACAGAGAAGATTATGGTTTATTGTTGATGAACTTCCATCACTTTATAAATTACCTTCACTTCCCATGACTTTAGCTGAGATCCGTAAATACGGTGGCTGCGTTGTTGCAGGGACTCAGGATTTATTTCAGCTGGATAAGATCTATGGGCAAGAGGTTACGAAATCTATTACATCTCTCTGCAATACTAAGGTAATGTTTTCTATGCCAGACCGCCATGTGGCTGAAAGGATGGCAACAGCTTTAGGGCAACAAGAGGTATCGGAAAGTATGGAAGGCGTATCATTTGGATCTCATCAAGTTAGAGATGGTGTCTCGTTATCCGAGCAAAGAAAAATCCAGCCTACTATCATGCCGGAAGATCTCATGAAGCTTGATAAACTTGAGGCTTATTTGAAGCTACCTGGCGATCTGCCGTTGACGAAGGTTAAGTTTGATTACCATGCTACTGGGCTTAAAGCCCCGAGTTATATTGAAAAGGAAATCAAAAAAAGGCCTGATCGAAAAAAACCAATTATACGTCAAATAGATTTGAAAATAAAATTATAACTAGAATCAATTAACAAATCCAAATAGTAAGAATTAACAGAACTTAAGCTAGAATGTAAATTAGACAAGCTCCTAATAAGATAATACTTTAAGTCCTAATATTCTTTTGAATTCCTTTACATTGTGAGTTAGAAGAGAGTATCCATACGTAATAGCAGTTGCTGCAATAATAAGATCGTGAGCGCCAATAAGCTTACCTCTCTTTGACAAAAAGCCATCGATTTCTGCGTGAATACGAGCTATTTCTGAGGTAAAAGGAAGGGTTGGTATTCTGGCAAGTATAGTTTCAACAAAAGCTGAGCGTTTTAAACGGCGTTCTTCAGTTGAAGCTAAATGTACGCCAACCAATAGTTCTGACGCTGTAATTGAGGACATAAAAACTAGCTCATCATTTTCTTGTAGATTAAAATGGCTAAGCTTTTTATTGCGCTCTGTATCAATGAAGACACAAGTATCTAGAATTAATCCCATTTACTAGCTGGTACTTTCATTGTAGTACGAATATCATGGGTATCTCTAATAAAGGCAGTTTGATCTTCTTTATCTAAAGCAGGAAGAGAAAAAAGAAAGTCTCTAAGTTCACTTAAGTGTATCTTTTGAGTTGGCATAGCAGGACTAAGCTTAGCTACGACTTCCTTGCCTCTTTTAATTTCAAAGCTCTCACCTTGATAATAAACTTTACTAAGAAGGTTTGAAAACTCCCTAACAGCTTTTGTCGCTCGAATAATATGGGTTGTCATAAATATTTCCTTATTATTAAGATAACATTCAAATGTATTCTATTACAATCATATTTTATGTAAAATAATATTTTTTGGGAAATCGTGTTAAATGTTAGGTATAATAAGCTACCTACCAGAGCTAGGAGAAGATGATGTAAGCCAGTCATCCTGGATATCAATATCTGCTTCTTGAATGTCAGTGGCAAAAAGAGAATGTAGATAACTAAATGCTAACCATACCCCTATTCCGTAAAATAGTTTCATAGCACACCTGTCCTTATTATAGCAAAATCCCTTTGGTTCCAAGACCATTAATTTTCGCACCCCTAATTCTTTTTTTAATCCTGCTTTTCGGTGCTCAACAATAAGATCTCTTTCTATCTAAGCAAAAGACATCGTAATATAAAAGAAAAAGTTGCCTAAAGGGATGCTGGCATCAATGCTATCCCGGACTTTAAATGGACGTTTTTTTTCTTCATGCTTTAGAATTAAATCAACCAGTCCTTTAACACTATGCTTTAGAGGGTTTCTAAGTAACCAGAACATCTATCGTGAAACCCTTTATAAGCATTATCGGCAGTATCAAAAGGCGTAGTACTTAATTTTTTCATCTTCTAGGTCTAAGTAAAATCCCACTCTGTTAATGATGGAAGGGCGGAAGCAGTTGAAAGATTTATATCGCAGAAATATTTAAACCGGAATAATTAGAATTACTTATATTGACACTTATATTTATTATTGTATGCTAAATATGGTAATAAAAATTAACCTTAAAAAGGGAGATGATTATGTATTTATACCTATTAGCTTCTTTACTTTTATCTTACTCTGTTTATGCATCAGATGAGCAATCAGAAGGAACCAACAAGCCCTTAGTGAGTAGCAGTTCTGGAGTTCCAGCGAGTGAGAAGGATGAATCCTCTACCTTGAACACCCCAAGTTCTATTTTCCTACACGACGCTCAAAAAGAAGCTGAGCCAGATGAGAGTATCTTTAATGTACCGGAAGGAGTAGTGGGTCTATCAACTAGTTTTGGTCTCCTACAAGAACATGAAGAGATTTTAACCCCTGAACAACAAGAAGAAAGAGCAAAAAAAGTAACTCTTAAATTTAAAGCAGAAAAGAAAAGAAGAACTATTTTAGCTAAAGATGAAGATTGTTTTGTCAGCTTTTTGTCTCGCAATAAACTTCCTATTACTTATTTTACTGGTCTTTCTATTGATGGAGGGGGGACAAGGGGCCTTATTTCTGCTTTATTATTAGAAGAGCTTTCAAGAAGACTTAGCCGACCCCTACACAATTATTTTGATTATATAGGTGGTACCTCAATTGGAGGCATACTCGCATTAGGGTTAACGGCTCCCGATCTAAGTGAAGCTGATAAACCTCTTTTACATCCTAGTGAGTTAGCTAAGCTATTCACTGTGAGAGGAAATGATATATTTCCTAATAAGCCTACAGAGATACCATTTTATAATCTTCCTCTTAAACTATGGGATAGTTTAAAGTATCTTATGGAAACAGCAAAAACAACTATTGTATCTCAATATGACCCGCACAATCTTGTAATTTTACTCAAAGAAAAATTAGGGGAAAAAACATATTTACATCAAACTTTAACAAATACGTTAATAACAGCAGTTGATACGGGACAACAACGGCCCCAAACATACCTCTTTGATAGTCAAGAAGCGAGGAAACTGTATTCTTTACAGCAAGCTCAAATTCCTTTGTGGGAAGTAGGCAGATCAACTTCTGCAGCTCCTACTTACTTTCCCGCTTATAAGCTTGTTATTGAAGGAGATGGTCGGATATTGAACCAACATAGATTGGTTGATGGGGGCCTGTGGGTCAATAACCCCTCAAGTCTTGTCGCAAGGTCTTTATTGAAATGGGCTTCTGAGCAACATATGTTTGCTTCTCATAAGAACATCATCTTGCTTTCTTTAGGTACAGGGTACAGTAAAGAAGGTCGTCAGATTCCAGGTGATGCAGGCTTGGCAACCGCTGTACGCCCTGTAATTGATACCTTAATGAATGTTTCTAGCTTTGCAGTACATGAAACGCTTAGAGATATATTAAGCAGAGATAATTACTTACGTATTAATCCTCAGTTACAGGAAGAGCTTAAGTTAGATACTACAGATCAGACATCCTTTGAAATATTCGAAAAGGCGGCAAAAAGTGAGTATGAAAAAGTTCACACTTTTATTGATGGTCCTTTCCGTAAGGTATTAGAAGCTGATGAATTCTTACCTAGAGTGCCTAGAATTTTAGATGAAGTATCTGACAATAGTAAGGGTAAAGAAAAAGAACAAGATATATAGAAAATAATCAAGGAGCAACATTCTATTCAATAATTTTATAATATCAAAATCGTTAGATTGGAATGTTTGCTCCTATGTTCAATTATTATTTATATTTATGTACTTTCTACCCAATTTTTGAAGGGATACGCTAAGAAGAAGGAAGTCACCATGTTTCATCTATTCATTAAAATTCTTTTATCTTATTCTTTACTCTCTCCTTATGCAATGGCTTCTGAGTTTCATGAAGAAACGATTGAAGAAGAAATACTTGCAAATACCTTAGATAGAGGTTATCGGCAAGGAGACTTTATAAAGCAATATATTAGTTCTATTGGGCCTTATACTAACTCCTATTCAGGAGAAAAGATAGCTGAAACAGGAGATTTCATAATTTATGATGAAGATTCTCCAAGTTTTATTTTGCAAAATTCAACAAATGATACACCTTCTCTTGAAGAAATAAAGAAGGAACCTCAATCAGCTCCTTTTGATGAATGCCGCATAGTTAAACTAAAAGCCTCAGAAGTACGAGTGGCCCCTTATCGATATTGTGGAAACCTACTTATTCATTTTCTACAGCTGACAGGAGATAATACTACTCCAAAAATATGTACTGGCTCTGGTGTACTAATAGGACCTAACCATGTTCTCACGGCTGGTCATAACATTTATGATCATGAAAAAGGAGGGTGGGCAAAAGAAATTATATTTACGCCTTGCCAGCACAATAAAAGTAAACCATTTGGAGAAGCAAGAGGGATAATTTTAAAGACCTTTAATAAATGGATCAATGGTAAAGGAAAAGAATATGAATATGATATGGGGTTGATAATATTAGATAATGCTATTGGTTATAAAGCAGGTTGGGCTGGTTTAATCAGCTTAAATGATGAATTTTATGAAAGTAGCCGAGAATTCCGTATTGCAGGATATCCCAATAAAGGAGTTAAAATACAAAAACAGCAAGGTAAGTATAAGATTAAAAGTGCTCAAATGTATGAACATTCAGGCAGAGTTAAAGAGTATAAAAAGAAGCGCCTATACTATGAAATTAATACGAGATATGGGCAAAGTGGGAGCCCTATTCTAGCACGTATAAAAAGAAAAGATGGGGTCGAAGGCCTCAAAGGGTATTATGTAGTAGGTGTCCATACGCATGGATTTGACGCATCTCATAAAGCTACTGAAGGAACCTGTCTTACTGAAGAGAGGTTAAAAAATATTCTTACAGAAGTAAGTAAATATGTGCTTTTATCCTCCTCTTCGGATTCTCCAGAATTGTTATTTAATTATATGATGAGTGATGAACCAATAATCGCCAGTTCTATCTCAACAAGCTCTTCTACCTCTGAAGCAATGAGTACACGAACCTTAACCAAGAATGATATAACACTTGAAGATCATTTTAAAGATAATTTACAGAATGTTGATCCCAAGAAAATAACCATTGCTGAAGCAACTCGCGCTTTTAAGGATGAGAAGAGAAGACCTTTATATGAAGTATTAGGTCAAGAAGATGCCTATCTTAAAGGTATGATAAAGGGAGGAACACCAGTTAATTATTTTACCGCTCTTTCAATCGACGGTGGAGGGATTCGGGGTTTAATCCCAGCTTTGCTGCTTGAATACCTTTCAAGACAAGTACCAGGTCATAATTTATATGAAATATTCGATTACATTGGCGGGGCTTCAGTGGGAGGGGTAATTTCTTTAGGCCTTACTGCTCCAAGCCCTACAGATTTGCAAAAAACGCTTTTAACTCCTGCTGATATTGTAACTATCTTCAAAGACAGAGCAGAAGAAATATTTCATAAAAATTTTTGGGGAAGGTTGGAGGTATTTCATATACTAAGTCCTAGATATGATGCATTTCGGTTTGAGCAGTTATTAAAAGAAAAATTTGGCCAGTGTACTTATCTCCATCAATTACTAACTAATACTATGGTAGTAGCTTTAGAAAGAAACAAGAGTAAAATTTTTGCATTTGATAGTTTCCATGCAAGAAGATTAATTAGTGAAAAGTTAGATATAAAGATTCCTATATGGGAAGTAGGACGTTCTGCCACTGCTACGCCTACTTACTTTTCATCTCATACCTTAATGGTTACTGGAACAGATAATATTAAATTCGAAGGAGACTTCTTAGATGGGGGGCTTTTTTTAAATAATCCCGCGGGGTTACTTTTAACACATTTACAAGACTGGGCGCAAAGAGAGAGAATTTATTGTGATAATAAAAATGTTGTAATGCTTTCACTTGGTACTGGGCACGAAGAACCTCAACCATTACCTTCTTCCTCTGGCCGTCTTGTGCTTGCTAGTCCCCTCTTTAATCATTTAATGCAACTTAATGATAGTGCAGTGGATGGAGCAATGCGGGATAAACTGGGAGATAATTATTTACGTATTAACCCTAAACTTGAGCATGATATCATGCCTGATACTTTTAGGACAGAAGACCTTGAATTATTAGAAGAGACTGCTAAATTAAGCCGTGATAAGATTGATGAGCTGGTTACGGGAGATAAAAGTATATTTCGTAAAATTTTGGAAGCAGGTGAGTTTTTACCAAAGTTGTCCCAGCCGGAAAATAATGATAAAGGTAAAGCGCGCGAGTCTAATAATGTCTAACATGGAAAAAGAATTTGATATAACCTAAAAAAGGAAAATAAAAATGCGTAACTTCTTATTAAGCTTCTTACTATTCAGTTATTGTAGTTTTGATTCTTACCTTTTTGCTTCAGATGAATTTGAAGAACAATCTTTTATAACTACTCATATTGCATATTCGCAAAAAGAAGAAGAAAAAGTTACTTCTTTTGAACACGAGGGGATAGGACGTTATACCTCTTCCTATAATATCGATAAAATCCAAGAAAATGTTGAATTCATTTTGTATGATGAAGAGTCTCCTCAATATGTGGCATCAATTGCTGAAGATGGAAGGGTTGAATTCACTGAAAATAGGGAGAAGAAGCAAAAAGGGAAAGATAAAATTAAATTTGTTGATCAAGATGTACAAAGAATTGCTCAATGTGCCGAATTCGACAACCAACGAATTTATAAAATAAGCAGCAATAAGATTCAAACAACTCCTTATAGATTATTAGGCAATCTACTTATGACTTTCCCTCATTCCCAAGATGGAAGTTCTGTTCCACCAATGTGCATAGGCTCAGGAG
>JACVCA010000059.1 GCA_016742295.1 Alphaproteobacteria bacterium
ACGATACAATGCTGTGTTTAATACTCTTCCACTTAAAAGTGCACAGGTTTATCCATTCTACGATGTTGGAAAAGTGTGGCAGCGGAAGCATGGAGAGAATAACAGAGATGCTAGTGCAGCCTCAGCAGGGTTTGGTACACGCTTGACCACCTTAAAGTTTCTAGGAATTGACCTTGAACTTGCCAAGCCACTTACTCGCGGGGTTGAAGAGCGAATTCTTAAAGGCAAGCACAAGAAGCCTTGGCGTTTCTATTTTAAGGTAGCAACTCAATTTTAACCCTAATGTAGAAGGGCTGTGTTATTTAAAGGAAAGCATAGACCTGAAAAACCTTCATTATTTGTTACGGATAGGTGAGAACCTCATCCTGAATGGTAGATATATCTAATTTATGAAATTTAAAGTTAAGCCCTAATTTTAGGTGCTTAGTCTTAAACCTAATGCTACACTCTTTTTGTAAGAATGTATTATATTAGGTTAAATCAAAATGAAAATGACACACATCAGATTACTTGCAGGTGGGGGTATCCTTATCCTACTTCTACTTGCAGGAGTATGGTGGCTAAAAGCGCGACATTATGAATCTACTGATGACGCTTACACTCAAAATGATATCTCTCTTATAAGTTCTCAAGTATCCGGTTCTGTGGCTAAAATTGCAGTGGCTGATAACCAAATCGTTAAGGTTGGTGATGTTCTGGTTAGAATTGATAACAGGGATTTTAAATCACTTGTTAGTCAAGCTTTAGCAGCTTTAGCAGAACAAGAGGCAGCTTTAGAAAATGCCAAGCATAAACTTGAGCTGCAACAGACTCTTATTTGTCAGAGTCAAGCTAACCTCGAGAAAGCTAAAGTTATGTTTCATCAGACTCATAAAGATGCATTCCGATCTAAACGCCTTTATGCAGGCCGTGCGATTAGTCAGCAAAGTGCAGAAAGAAGCGAAGTTGATTTTTTGAATGCAAAAGCAGATTTAGAAAGTCTTAAGGCAGAGCTTAAAAGTAAGATTATGGAAACCAAAATCTTAAAAGCAAGCCACAATGAAGTGCAAGCGAAAGTAAAACAAGCCCAAGTAAAGTTAAGGCTTGCGAAAAGTGATTTAGAGCACACCGTGATACGTTCACCTATTGACGGGGTTGTTGGGAATAAAAGTGTTCAGCTTGGCCAATATGTCCGTGTTGGCGCTCCAATGCTTTCAATCGTACCCCTTAATTCTACTTATGTAGTTGCTAATTTTAAAGAAACTCAAATTGGTAAAATGAAAACTGGTCAAAAGGTAAAGTTACATATTGATGCTTTTCCAGAGCATTATTTTAAAGGTAAAATTGATAGCATTTCGCCTGCGACTGGCTCAAAATTTAGTCTTTTACCCCCTGATAATGCAACAGGAAATTTTACGAAGATAGTACAACGCATTCCGGTGAAAATTCTTATCCATACGGATAAACCACTTGAACCAACCTTACGTAGCGGGCTTTCTGTTTATGTTTCTGTGAATTTACAGTCGGTTCTTAAAGAGAAATAACTTTGGAACGGTCTTTACCTCAAAGTTCTAACATAGAGCAAAACCTTAAAGCAGCAAGCCTTAAAGAGTGGATAGCTTTTTCCTGTATGGTTTTCGGCATGTTTATGGCGATTTTAGATATTCAAATTGTTGCAAGTTCATTGAGTGAAATACAAGCCGGACTTTCAGCAAGTGTCGATGAAATTGGGTGGGTCCAAACAGCTTATCTGATTGCTGAAGTCATTATGATTCCTTTATCTGGGTTTTTATCGCGGTTACTCTCAACACGGATTCTTTTTGTGTGTTCGGTTGTGGGGTTCACGTGCATGAGTGTAGCATGCGCATGTGCTTGGAGCATTGAGTCCATGATCGTATTTAGGGCATTGCAGGGTTTTATTGGCGGTGCAATGATTCCCACCGTTTTTTCAGCCAGTTTTACTATGTTTGGTAATAATCAACGAGCAGTAGCTTCAATAATGGTTGGGTTAATCGCCACAATGGCGCCCACTTTAGGTCCTACTTTAGGTGGTTATTTAACTCAGGTTTTCTCTTGGCATTGGCTGTTTTTAATTAATTTAGTGCCAGGGTGTTTTGTGGCGGTTTCAGTTTGGGAGCTTGTTCATATTGATAAACCTGATTTTTCTCTTATTAAGAGATTTGATTTCCTTGGACTTGCTCTGATGGCTATTTTCCTTGGGAGTTTACAATTTGTCCTTGAAGAAGGTTCACGTAAAAATTGGTTTGAAGATGACCTTATCGTATTAAATGCCTTCATCAGTAGCATTTCAGCCTTATTTTTTGGGATAAGGATGTTAACTTATCAATATCCAATTGTAGATCTCCGAGCTTATAAAGATCGAAATTTTTCAGTCGGATCTTTATATAGTTTTATTATTGGAGTTGGGCTTTATGGATCTGTTTATCTTATGCCGCTATTTTTGGCACGTATTAGAGGCTATAATAGTCTCCAAATTGGTCAACTCATGATGATTACTGGCTTATTCCAATTTTTATCAGCCCCTATTGCAGGGCTCTTATCAAAAAAATTAGAACCTCGCATCATGCTTGTAATTGGACTTATTTGTTTTGCTGTCGGTTTACATTTCAATTCGCTTCTTACGGCAGACTCTAGTTTTTGGGAGTTGTTTCCACCCCAAGCTATACGTGGCTTTTCACTTATGTTCTGTTTTATTCCTATCAATAATCTTGCGTTAGGCACTTTGCCGCCCAATCAATTAAAAAATGCCAGCGGTCTTTATAATCTTATGCGTAATTTAGGAGGGGCGTTAGGGCTTGCTGTTCTCAATACTTTTATAAGAGATCGAACAGCCCTGCATTATTCGCGTATGGCTGACTATCTTTCACCTGCAAATCCAGTTTTTCAAGAAACATTATTAGGTCTTGCAGAAAAACTTACAGATGTTATACCAGGTTTAGAAGACTTAGGGGCGCTTAAGGTGGTTTTCTCTTTAGCGCAACGCCAGTCTCTTATTATAGCATTCAACGATGCTTTTCTTCTCGTTTCAAGCTTTTTTTTATGTTCAATTTTTTTTATGCCACTTATACGAAAGCCAAAATTTAAAGTTGAAGAGGCACACTAGCATTAGTGAAATGAAGATTATTTTCATGTAGTTAAATTTTATGATAAGGAGTAGCATGGTAGAAGTAGCTTGAAGAGAGGTTTAAAATGAGAAAAATTCTTTATTCAGTCTTGGGTATTTGTGTCTTTTTGCTAGGTATTGCAGCAATTGGACCTGCTTTTATGAATTGGAATCAGTATAAGCCTTTGCTTCAAGATCAAGCACGCACTTATTTAGGCCGCGATCTTAAGATTGAGGGAGATATTAAAGTTGTTCTCCTGCCCTATCCTTCAGTCTCAATTCAAGATATTTGGCTCTCAAATGCATCTGCAGCAAGTACTCCAAATATGGTTAGACTTAAAGAAGTTTCAGCTTCGATTGGTTTATTTGCACTCTTAAAAAGGCAAATTGTTGTGAATCATCTCACATTTATTAAACTTGAAGTAGGACTCGAAAAATTTGCTAATGGAACCACAAATTGGGATTTTTTAGCAAAAATACTTGAACAAGAAAAACCAATAAAACATGCGGATAAAATGCAGTCAGAAAGTAAAGAGTCCTATAGTCCCTCAATTCAATTAAATCGTATAGATATACGTCATGCTAAAATTACCTACCGAGAAGGTAAATCAATCACAGAAATAAAAGGATTAAATACGCAACTAGAATCTCATTCGCTTCAAGGTCCATTTAAAGCAAATGGAAGTTTAATCTACGAACAACTTCCTCTTAGTTTTAAAGCCAAGATAGGTGAATTCAAAGACTCGCAGCCGCTTAAAATTCAAGCGGAGATACAACAGGGCCTTCATAAGGTGGGCTTTGCAGGCCAGCTTGACCGTCTTAAGATGCAACTTAATGGCAATCTTCATACGCTTTTTGATGGTAAGGCTGTAGTCCCTTTTGAGTCTCCCTTGAGCCATCTTATTACGCTTGAAAGTACACTTGAAGTTAATCCAAAGCATATTTTACTCGAAAATCTAAATCTTACTTTGGGGGAGGCTAAAGCTCAGGGTCGTGGAGTATTAGACCTGGAAGGAAATCAAGGTTATCAGCTGCAATTAAAGGGGCTTCCTGGAAGTACTTCTTTAACTACCAAAGGATTGCTTGCGAATATGAATCCTTTTCAAGGTAATTTTGAAGTGATGTGTGAAGATTTAAGATTATTTTTAAAATGGGCGAACGTTGATATCAAATCCTTATCTCCTGTCCTTAAAGGTAAAATGTCATTGAAGACATCTTTAAAAGCTTCTGTAAATCAAGTCCAGTTATCCAGCTTGGCTTTGAATCTTGGTGAACATCAGGCGACTGGAAATGTTAACTGGCAGGGTAAAAATTTAGACCTCAATCTCCAAACACGTAATCTTAAACCTTGGCTGCTTTTGGCAGGTATGAAAGAGGCTTATGATCTTGGAGCCGTAACTTTAAAAGCTAAGTTAGAAGGTGATATTAAACACTTGAAATTTAATTCACAATTGAATCTTTCTGGTGGTACGGTCAATTTTCAGGGTTATCTAAGGGAACTTACGGAAGCCTTAAGCTATAGTTTGGATATTGGAATAGCTCACACTAATCTCAATACACTTTTTCAAGGATTGCAAATCGATACCGCTTTTCTTAGGCTTGGAGGTAGCAAGATTGCCGGACATCTGGAAGGTAATGCCGAGAAAATCAATATTACTAGCTTAAAAGCGAGTTTAACCCCCCAAGGATCAGCAGTTACAATTGCAGGGAGTGCTTTGGTTGACCTTAGTCAACAAAGGCCTAAGGTAAATGCTATTTTAACTTTAGGACCTGTAATTATTGATCACTTTCTTCCCACCACCAGTAGTAATGCAGGGCACTCACAAACAAATGGCCGAGGGAAGAGCTTCCCAGGTGCACCTGCCCATAGATGGTCTCAAGAACAAATTGATTTCTCAGGCTTACAGGTTGCTGATATCCAATTGAAATTGCAAGTAGCGTCTTTGAAATATAAAGTTTACTATATCCAACCTTTCTCTCTTACAGCTGAATTACTGAATGGTGTATTATCAATTCCAACGATGACAGGCGGAATCTTTGGCGGACAATTTAAGAGTACAGCTCTTGTCTCAAGCCAAAATTTGCCTTCTTTGCAGACAACGGTAAATCTAAAAAATGCTAATCTGCAAACTCTTTTGGCGTCTTCTCCAGATTTAAATATTCGAGGAGGTCAAGTCAATATGGATCTTAGACTTTCAAGTCGGGGTAAAAGCAGCCAAGATTTAGTATCACAACTTGAAGGATATTTATCTTTGCTAGCTGAAAAAGGTGCATTTGAAGGATTTGATTTACATGCTTTGGCAAAGAATTTAAAGAGGGCTGGATCAGTTGATGGACTAGCTAATTTATTTGGCGCTAGTATGTCGGGTGGGCGAACTTTATTTGATACTTTTAAAACCACTTTTAAGATAAAAAATGGTGTTGCTCGCACTGATGATATTTCATTAGTTTCTTCTGCTGCTACTGCAACTGGCAAAGGCTTCATAGACCTTCCGAAGTGGTTTATGGATATTAGTGCAGATATAAAACTAGTTGATTTTCCAAAGTTGCCACCATTTAAATTCTTTTTGCGTGGACCTCTTGATACTCCCCAGCATGAGATCAACAAAGAGAATCTTGTGCCTACATTTCTGGAGATGTTTAGTGGAAAAACTATTAATAAACTTCTTAAGAAAGCGACAGGACTTTCCATTCCAGGCCATGATGATGGAAAAGAAGAGAGTGCTGATCTTCAAGAACACTCTGAAAAAAAACAGAATAAAAAAGATTCTGCTATAAAACCTGAAAAAGTGCTTAAAGATGTGTTCAAAGGCTTATTTAAATAAACCCCCTCATGTTCAAAATAAAGGAAAAGGTACTTTGAATCGTATTAAGCGTTTTTCCGATTTTTGTCGTTACATTGCACATATATCAGGCCGCCCTTCCGCATTTATCCTTGCATGTACTGTTGTCCTTGGGTGGCTTATCTCAGGTCCCTTATTCTCTTTCTCAGATACATGGCAATTGGTCATTAATACCGGCACTACGATTGTAACTTTTCTCATGGTATTTCTTATCCAAAACACGCAAACTCGAGATAGTGAAGCAGTCCAAATAAAATTGGATGAATTAATTCGCTCACATAAGGGGGCGCATAATGCTCTTCTTGATCTTGAAGAGCTTACAGAAGAACAACTCAGCCAAATCAAAGAACGTTATGAAAATCTAGCTGGTGCGGCCCGTGAGGGATTGGCCCGAGGTAAAACTGATACAAAAACAACTGAAGTTTAGCGAAAGGCTTTTAACTATTTATTGCTGCTTTTTTCTCCTACAATGCTTACTGATATCTTCATATACAGAGAAAAACTTAAAGGTGCTTTAATCATCTTCAAAGAGCTAATCATTTCACACCACCATTATGTCTAAAGTAAAGAGCGAGTATATATTCTTGCAATAAAGTTCAACAAGTTGATGACGTCTCTTTAAGAGTTTTAATTAAAAATACTTAATAAATTTAGCTTGTCACCACCTCAGTGGAATTTGTATCTGTAAGAGAAAAGCGGATGCAAATTTTAAGATTACTTTCTGTTGAATGACCGCCTATTTTTGCAGGCATAAATGACCATTGATGAAGGGTGTTAAGAGCTGCCTTATCAAGTAAAGTGTGCCCGCTACTTGATAAAATTTCTATTCTCACAGGCTTTCCTATTTTGCTGACTTTAACATGAAGAACAACTACCCCTTCAAAGCCTAATTCACGGGCTCGTCTTGGATAATGAGGTTTAAGATTTTTGAGGTGACATCCTTCAAAGCGTGCAGGGCTGTATTTTTGTGAATCTATATTATAAAGTGAATTGTTTTCACAGTTGTCAGAAACATCTTTTACTATTTCTCTTTTTGCAATAGTAGATGGATGACGAGCTGCAGTTTCCATAACTTTTTTCTCAAGGCTCGCTCTCTTTTGATTACTAGAAGAAAGAAACGGACCTAGAGTAGAAA
>JACVCA010000060.1 GCA_016742295.1 Alphaproteobacteria bacterium
CCTGAACGAAAAGCCGCCTTTGCAGCTGGTTGTGCTATCTGGATAGAAGCAGCTCAACAGCTTCTTTGCGCCTAAATTTTCCAAATCAAGGCCCGTTTTAACCTGGGTGAGTTAACTTGACGGTGCCGTTTCGATCCCTTGTCTAGAGTTACACAAAACCAGATTATAAATTCTTAAATTGAATTTTGGAATAAAAGTATAATTTAACCCCCTCTTACAATAACCATGATTACTCCCACACCGTGACGGAGGTTGTCTTACACCAGATAATAGAGTGAGTTTCTCATATTAGGAACATTTCCTTTGGAAGAAAGGGTATTGCCTTCATTCGATACAAAGTGGTTATAATAGATACAGGAAAACGGTGGCGATAGGGAGCGGCTGTTAAAGACATATTTATCTCTTTTAAAATTTTTCTACTACTTTAACCTATCCGCATAATACCTCAAAGTTAACTTGACGAGGCCAAATTATACTATTTTCAAAAAAATATTTTTAATAATCTTAACGCCTTAAGAAAAAATATTTATGCTAATAAGGAATAAATTAAGTTGATGGGACCCCGCCGTCGGAAGACCCAAAATTCACAAAACATTTTGTAGTTTTTCTTTAAGTTTTACATAAGGGATAGCATTTTTCAGAAGCCGTGTTTCAGCTATGTTTATTGCTTGATTAAAATATGTTACTGCCTGTCTTTCATAGTAAAGCGCTTTTGTCGTGTTTCCTTTCATCTCTTCAAGCTTTGATCTTCTCATATATAATGTTCCAAGATCTTCAAGAATCAAGTATGCATCAGTGTGATCGAAAGTTTGAAACGCTCTCAAAGCTTGCTGAAAATGGTTCTCCGCTTTTTCTAGGTTATTTTTGGCGAACCATATTTTCCCCATGTAATAAAATATACGCGCTGTTTCTATATGATTTTTACCGTAACTTTGTTTATAAATGGGTAGACAGGCATGTAAGATTACTTGTGCCTGGTTAAAGCTACCTATGTCTATCAGGGTTCTTGCTAGGTATGTTTTTGCTCTTGTTACCTCAATATTATTATCGGATAAATTTTTTTTATAAATTAAAAGGCTCTTGTCAATTAAATCTTTAGCTTTTTCAAGATTTGCAAGTGCTCTATACGTCAGAGACAAATGCGCCATAGCCCAGGGAAATGCAACATGGTTCTCAGGAAGGGTATCATTATAAATGTTTAAGCTTTTTTCTAGACACTCTTGTGATTTTGTGTAATTCCCTAATTCTCGATAAATATTACCTAGGCGTGCATATGTCCTGCCAATTTCCACTTGTTTACTGGGCGCATATTTGAGCAATAAATGGAGAGATTGTTCATATAGCATAAAAGCCTCTTTATATTTCCCCATGTCTTTATTAATATTCCCAAGATTTGAGAGAGCCCAAGCATAAGCTATGCGATTTTCTGGTAAGTATTTTTGATATATTAAAATACTTCGCTCAAGAGAAGTGTGAGCGTTATTATATTTTCCTATATTGCGATAGACCATTCCAAGATGTATATATGCCTGCGCTAAGCCTATAAAATCATTTGGTAAGTCAGTCTGATAAATCTCGATCGTTTTAAGGAGTATCGTTTCCGCATCCTTAAAATTTTCAAGCTCATTGTTAATAATCCCCAAATCCCCCAAGGCACGGGCAAGACCAGTTTTATCTTTTGGAATGTTTCTCTTATAAATATGTATACTTTTTTCAAGACTTTTTTTAGCTTCTGAAAACTCCGCGAGATCCCAATGAGCATTAGCAAGATAAATTAAGCCAGGTGCTATACGTGATATATTTTTTGTGGAATTTCTATAGAGTTTTTTTAAACTTATCCCGAGAAGTTCTTTTGCAGACGTATAAGAACCTAAGCTATAATTAATATACCCCAATATAATACCTATGGTTCCTGCACTATTCTCAGTTATTAATTTCTGATGCGATAAAAATTTTTCGTAATGCGTTTTCATTCCCTTCATGCTTATCAAATCTTCTTTTTCAATAAATTGGGCAGCATGTTTTTCTATGCAACTAGTGATATTTTCAGTAAAAGAGGTGTTATTTTCTAAGTCGAGTATCTTAGTAAGATAAGTCAACATTAATTCTTGAGTATTTCTATGGATTGAAAAGCTAGCTACTTTGGTAGGTAATAATTTTTCATCTTGCTGTATCAACGAGTATTTTTTTAAATGATAGATAAAATTATCAACAATGGGTTCTTTCTTAAATTGTTCTAATAGACCTTTTGGAATTTTTTGAGAATCTAAAATGCTTATAAGAATGAGAAGATCTTCAAAATCTTTGTGTTTATTTAATATTTCCCTTATTGCCATCACAATGAGGTTATAACGAGTCTTGGTATAATCACTGACATCTTTAATCAGAGTTTGTTGCAATATTGAAAAATCGACATCTGACCGGCTTAGATAATAAAGATATTTTTCATAAGAAATATTTGTCGCTTTTATATAATAAGCAGCAAGGCAGACATCTAAAGGAAATGGCGGAATTTCATTTAAAAACTTTTGAATTTGCTTTTGCTGATCAGTACTGAACTGGGATGTTTCTTTAATATTCGTTATCTTCAAAAAAAGCTCTAATTTTTCACACTCATCTAGTGCCCCAATCTGGATTACGTTTTTTACATAGCTACTATTTTTAATGTTAGCATTTCGTGTGGTAATTAGGATTTTTCCACATCCCCATTTTGAGGGGTCAGTCGGATAAAACTTGATAATATCAGATATATTTTCTAGATTATCAAAAATTAAAAACCAATTTGGTAACACTTGTATTCTTTCCTTTATAAAACGTAGGATTTTTTCATCTCTGACTTCAGATTCTTTACTTTCTTGAATTAATTTTAGGGTTTGTTTATCTTCATCAGTTTTTGCTAAATCGTGCGCAATATATTCATATGAGTTAATTACACTATCCTTGGATTCAGCATTAATTTTCCAAGTCTTAGGTTGTTTGAATTGTCTTGCGTATTGGCAAGCTAGAGTTGTCTTACCGGCTCCTCCTATCCCAACAAGTGCCACAGTTTGAAGATCTCCTGAATCAGTGAAACTAGATTCAATCTGAGATAAAAGAGCCGGGCGATTTAAGAAGTTATCTTGTCTTGGTAGAGAAAGGTTTGAATGCGAGGTGAGATCAATTTGAGCTAAGTTAAAATTGATGTGAACAAATGAATTACTATAATACCTAAGTCCAAGGAAAACCATTAAAAATAAAAATATAACTCCGAAACCTGTGGCAATCTCTTTTTTCTTTTGGAATAAAAATTGAGAGAGTCTTTTAAAGGTTGATCCTTCATTTAAAATGAGACGTTTTTTCCTTTCATTAATCTCCTTGATTGTATGGGATAAGAGTATCTCAGCTGTTTCATTAATAACATCATGCGTCAGTTTTTCATCCTCAAGTTCTAACTGTTGAATTGCTCCCCATTTTTCTGCACTAAGATTGATAGAAGAGTCATGAATCGCTTTGAATTGTTTTTTAAATTCTTCAATATACGAAGTTAGATCAAAAGTTGGGAGAATCCGTTGAAGAAGTTTGAACACAGATAAATAATAATTTTCATGATTTCTGAAATCTAAATATGTAATATCAGTAAGCTCCACAGGTACAGAAGAATGAAGATCTCCATCAAGGAGGATTGGAATAATCGAATCCGGTTTTCGCAAAGAGCGTGCGATAACCTTTGGGATTTCCAACTTTACCCCAGTGTTACTTGCAGTACTTTGTAATCTTGCGATTAAGGCTTGTGTCATAGCATAGATCACATAATTGATATCCTCTCTTTCAATGTTGGCAATATGATTTAGGATAGAACCTTGTCCATCACGATAATCAATCAGCGTTTTTATTCCAGCTAATCTCAGATGAGCTTCGATCTGAGAAACCAAATCCACTTTTGCTTCTTTATCCCAGCAGTACCCAATAAAGCAAATGGGAGGATTGCTTTGGATATGGGGGGATATTTCATGTAGCCGTTGCTCGAAAGAAACTTGTATAAGTTTATTATGGATTTGGTCTTTAAAAGTGTTCATAAACCTTATCTCGGTTTTAATTCAAAATTGTTTCATTTCTTGTCATTTAGTCGGAGTCTAATTCATGTTTTGTCGAATGGGAAGGAAGCTTTTAAGCTGAGATCTATGTACGTTACCTTCTCTAAATCTTATTAATTAATTGACAATACATTTTATGAAAGTTAACCTATAAATAGGATAGACCCAAATTATAAAATCAGCATGGAGATTGCTGAATGTCGAAGATAATAAAAATTGCCGTCATGGTTGGCCGATTTCAACCATTTCATAAAGGCCATGAAGAAGTCATAAAGTTAGCTCTTAATCAAGCAAACCATGTCATTTTAGTTTGTGGGTCTTCATTCCTACCGAGAACACCACGGAACCCTTGGACTTATTCTGAAATAGAATCAATGGTACGTTCATGCTTCCCAGCTCAACAAAACCAGATCACACTTGTTCCAATCATTGATACACCTTATAACGAAGAAGCATGGATATGGCTTATTCAAAAAAATGTATGGCAAGTGCTTCAAGAGAAATTTACTCAAGAAAATGCAGAGCTATATCTTATAAAACTCCCCTTCGATAAAGATTACACCAAGTCCTTTCCCGCCTGGGATCCTCTTGAGCTTTTTTTGTCTAAAAAAATAAGCGCTTCCGAAATTCGTGACGACTATTTTCAAGCTGGAGGTGATTCAGACAGGAGCGCCGGGATGGTACCAGCTCCGGTGGCAACTTTTATGCATAAATTTTCTAGTTCGCCTGAATTTGGTGCACTGCTTGAGGAAAAAACTTTCTTAGAAAAGTACAAAAAAGGTTGGGAATCAGCTGCTTATCCACCAACATTTGTAACTGTTGATGCAGTTGTGTGTCAAGCAGGGCACATATTAATGATTAAACGTAAAGCATATCCAGGAAAAAATCTTTTAGCTCTACCGGGTGGCTTCATTAAGCAAGATGAAAGTCTATTGGACGCATGCTTGCGCGAACTGAGAACCGAAACCCGACTGAAGATGCCCGAACCAGTTTTAAAAGGTTCGTTAAAATCAAAAAACGTTTATGATTACCCTTATCGATCTTTAAGAGGACGAACGATCACACACGGTTTTTATTTTGAACTTTCAAATGACCATGAATTACCGCAAGTAAAAGGAGGAGAAGATGCAAAACAAGCCTTTTGGCTTCCCTTAAGCCAACTCGATTCAAGGCAAATCTTTGAAGATCATTTTAGCATCATACAAGATTTGTTAAGGATTTATATGAACTGAAGTACCACTAAGATGAGAGAGAGACTCTCATTAATCAACTCACAATGAAGGAGCTTCATTATGACAATTATTCCAAAGACGCAAGACAAATCATCTTCCCACACCAACATACACGCCTACCATATCCCCTTATCGGAGCGTGAAAAAGATTGCCTCAAGTGCCTAATCTTAGGAATGACTGCAAAGGAGATTGCACGAGAGCTATCATTATCACCTCGTACAATCGAATCTTATTTAGAGAATATAAAAAATAAGATGTGTTGTTATTCAAAATCACAATTAATAGCAAAAGTGATTCATGAATTTACGCAAATCCAATTTAATTTTTAGTTTTATTGTAATGGATGAATTGCAGGCTTAAAAGCTTACGAAAGGGAATTATCATGCAATGGACCTGCCGTGCGAGTTAAGGGATATTTGATTAAGTATAAAGCATCAGTCATGCATCCGGACTTTTTATGAAGATTAAATCTATTCTCCTGGCCCTAATGGATATTCGAACCCTCTGTATCCCTCTCATATATACGGCTTTAAGGGGCCGTCAAGTTGTTTGAGTGTTTAGTTTGTTATATTCATTCATAAAAAAGAACGGGGTTTTTTATGACAGATTATTACAAAGGATATCGTACGCCTAAAAGCATCATTGGTTATTCTGTAAGGCTTTATTATCAGTATAAGTTGAGCTTACGAGATGTGAGCGAGCTTCTTTTAGAATGCGGTATTGAGGCAACCTACGAAACCATTCGTAATTGGAGCAAGACTTGGGGTCCTATTTATGCGCAATCCATCCGTAAGAAGCGGAGGTCAATTTTCGCCGATAAATGGCATATTGATGAGATGCGGGTCAAGATCAAAGGGGAGATCTTTTGGCTGTGGCGTTTAATTGATGGAGAGGGTGAAGAGATCGAGGTTCTTCTGCAAAAGAGGCGCAATGCTCAATCAGCCATTCGCTTTCTAAAGAAGGCTCTTAAGAGAATAGGGGCTCTGCCTCGCGTTATGGTTACAGATAAACTCATAAGTTACAAGAAAGCCCATAGGGTTCTCCTTAAGTCCTGTGAGCATCAGTCTCATAAAAGGCTAAATAACAGGATTGAGAATGCCCATCAGCCAAGCTGGGAAAAGGAGAAACAAATGAGAGGTTTTAAAACTCCAGCTTCAGCGCAGAAGTTTATCTCTTCTTTAGGCGCTATGTTGAATCTTCTTAAAGTAGGAAGATATAAAAATACTTCAAAAGTCTACAGAGAAAAGCTTAAAAAAGCTCTGACTATCTTCAACGATACTGTCATTTCACACCACCACTATGCCTAAATTAAAGAGAAAATCCACTTCTTCACCACAACTTTTAACAACTTAATGGGATGGATCGGTCCGTCGACTAAGCTATAGTATCATTGGTAAAGATATAGTTTATAGACACTAAACGAAGGAGGATCCATCAAATGCAGGTTAAGACAATTGGCATCGATTTAGCAAAGAATATTTTTCAAGTTTATGGGGTAGATCAATATGGTCATCCTGTCCTTCAAAAGCGTTTATCAAGAGGAAAACTTGCCGAATTTATGGTTAATCTTCCTCCTTGCTTGGTAGGTATGGAGGCTTGTGGGGGTGCTCATTACTGGGCACGTAAGTTTGCGTCTTTTGGTCATGAAGTTAGGCTGATGAATCCACAGTATGTAAAGCCTTATGTCAAAACCAACAAGAATGATTTTAATGATTCAGAAGCAATCTGTGAAGCTGTCACCCG
>JACVCA010000061.1 GCA_016742295.1 Alphaproteobacteria bacterium
TAACGAAAAAAACCCAGACTTACACGTGTAGCGGGAGAATGGTTTTTGGACCCACATCATCAATCCGTTGGCCTGATTTTAGAATATCCCCACATACAATCTCTTTCTCAAGCTTCTTGAAGTTAGATTTAATTAATGTTTCATCAAACCCTACCTCTATAAGCTCTTGAATGACTTGCTCTCTGATCACGGAAAGTTGCTCTATGCGGTCTTGCTTGATCAACTTTTTATATGCTGCCCGGACGTCAGCCTCAGCTTTATCCTGCAGTTTCAACATAATTTCAGATTCTTCAGGAGCAGCTTGAGGTACTGCCCAAGTAGGCTTACCGGCCTCTTTCGCTAAAGATTTAATAAGTTCAATGATAGGTTGGAACTGTGCATGCCCAAACATCACTGCACCAAGCATCTGTTCTTCTGAAAGCTCCTGCGCTTGAGACTCAACCATCAATACACCTTCGATGGTCCCTGCAACAACGAGATCGAGTTGAGAGGTTTTCAAGCCTTCCACAGTGGGATTTAGAAGGTATTGACCTTCGCTGTATCCAATTCTTGCTGCCCCTAATGGGCCTGCAAAGGGAACTCCCGAAATGGCTAACGCTGCTGAGGCACCAATAAGAGCAACAATATCAGGATCGTTCTCAAGGTCATGGCTTAAAACAGTACAAATAACTTGTGTATCATTGTAAAAATTTTCTGGAAATAAAGGGCGTATAGGCCGATCGATCAGTCGGGACACTAATATCTCTTTTTCGCTAGGCTTACCTTCACGTTTAAAAAAGCCTCCAGGAATTTTTCCTGCTGCATAACCCTTCTCTTGGTAATGAACGGTTAATGGAAAGAAATTCATATCGGGTTTAGGGTGTTTTTCAGCCACAACTGTACAAAGTACAATTGTCTCTCCATAAGAGACTAATACAGCACCGTCAGCTTGACGTGCCAATTTCCCGGTTTCTAAGACAAGCGGGCGTCCACCCCATGTGATTTCTTTTCGATGTAAATTGAACATATAATATTTTTCCTTTATGGTCGCATTTATTGAAGCCTTAATATTGATTAGGTCAAAAAAATGTTTAGCGACGCAATCCAAGTCGTTTAATTAAATCTTCATAGCGCGCGACATCTTTCCTTTTAATATAATCAAGAAGCTTACGTCTTTTACTAACCATAATTAAGAGGCCACGACGTGAGTGAAAATCCTTCTTGTGTAAGGACATATGTTCAGTCATATTCCGGATTCTTTCGGATAAAATTGCTATTTGTACTTCGGGCGAACCTGTATCTCCTTGAGTACGAGCATATTCTTGAATTAAATCTTGTTTACGTTGAGCGATGATCGACATCGTCTACTCCTTTATTGTATGTTAAATCCACGTTTGGGTTGAATAAACCCTTCTTTTACTGTTGCAAGGGCTACTGGAAGACCTTCAAGAGAAAAGCATAGAACCGTTCCCTCAAAAATCCCCTCAGTAGTTTGAGAAACAAATCTTACAGGCTGCCCCTGAGATAGTTTCTGCTGTTCAACAGCTTGAAGCCTAATTGCCGGGATGTCGTCCAGCACGGTTTCAATCGGATGTAAAACACCCTTTGATAAAAGGTTATGCCCTAATTCTTTTATTTTTTCCAGGGAAATCGAACTTGCCTCATCAAAACGCCCTGTTTTATTTCTTCGAAGCTGTTTTATATACCCTACAGTCCCTAACATCTGCGCCAAATCTCTTGCTAAACTGCGTACATACGTTCCTTTATGGCACACAACAGTAAATTCTGCATGATCAGCATCTTTGATTGACTTTAGATGAAACTCTTCAATGATAACGTTCCGAGCAGCAAGGACGATAGGTTCTTGAGTGCGTGCTGTTTTATAGGCCCTTTGTCCTTCAACTTTAATTGCTGAGAAACGGGGAGGAATTTGTTGGATCACTCCTACAAATTTTTTTATGGCTTTTTGAATATCATTTATATGAGGCCGATGGGAAGAGGTTGCAATGACTGTACCTTCAGCATCATCAGTATCTCTTTGCTCCCCCCAACGTACTTCAAAAGTATAAGTCTTAACCGCCGCCATCATATGCGAGACTGTTTTCGTTGCTTCTCCAAGAGCAAGAGGAAGCACCCCAGAGGCAAGGGGATCAAGTGTTCCGGCGTGTCCAACCTTTTTAGCGTTTAAAATCTTTTTTACAATTGAGACAACGCGTGCCGAAGTTAATCCTTCAGGTTTATCGACAATAAGCCAACCATGAATTGGAAAAGATTGATTTTTGCTCAAATTGAAACTTAATCCTAGGTATCTAAGGACTTGTTAGAAAATAAATCTTGAACAACGCGATCAGACTTCAATAACTTATCAATTTTTTCTGCTTCATCATAAGATCTATCGGGTTCAAAATGAAGGATAGGCACCGTACGAAGGCTTAAAGACTTACTAAGATGCGAGCGAAGGAAAGGAGCAATCTTGGTTAACGCAACAACGATACCTTCTAAATTCTTGCCTCCAAGAGGCATCACGAAAATAAATGCATGCTTAAGATCAACACTCATACGGACTTCAGTCACCGTAATTGAAACTCCATATAAAACCTCATTACGAATTTCTCCCTGCAGCATCAAGGAAGATAAAATCTTCCGAACTTCTTCACCAACCCGACGTTGGCGTTGGCTAGGCCCTAAACTACTGTGATTTCTGATCATGGTTTTCATTCATTATTAAAGATACTTAGAGAGAGCGAGCAATTTCTTCGATTTCAAAACATTCAATGGTATCGCCTTCGCGAATATCTTGATAGCTTTCAAATGCCATTCCACACTCGTAACTTTCACGTACTTCCTTGACTTCATCTTTAAAGCGTTTCAAGGTTTTTAAAGTACCTTCATGAATGACTATGTTGTCTCTAAGCAATCTGACGCGAGCACCACGTTTGACTACCCCTTCATTAACCATACAACCGGCAATTTTACCCATTTTCGTCACATTAAAGACTTGACGTATCTCTGCTTGACCAAGATACTTCTCACGCAAGGTCGGTGCTAACATCCCACTTAAAGCTGCTTTAATTTCATCTAAAACGTCATAAATAATTGAATAATAACGTATAGGTAAGCTATCTCTTCTTGCCAGTTCTCGTGCTTGAGGATTGGCTCGTACATTAAATCCAATAATCATTCCTTTTGAAGCATTGGCTAGCACTACATCACTTTCAGTAATACTTCCAACCCCACTATGGAGGATTCGCACAGCAACTTCATCAGTAGATAATTTATTGAAACTATTCAAAATCGCTTCAAGCGACCCTTGAACGTCCGTTTTAACCACAACAGCAAGTTCTTTTTTCTCCCCTTTAGAACTCTGAGATAACAGTTCATCAAGAGTTTGTCTACCTGTAGCACTTGTCCGGATATTTTTCATAGTCCGTTTACGGTATTCAGCAATTTCACGTGCATTTGTTTCATCTTTAACGACGATAAAACTATCTCCAGCCATTGGTGCGGCATTAAAACCCAAAACTTCTACAGGATTAGAAGGGCCAGCTGAGACAACATTTTTCCCACGATCATCAATAAGAGCACGAACACGCCCCCATTCACTTCCAGCAATAAATATATTTCCAATCTTCAAGGTTCCATTTTGAACAAGTATAGTTGCAACCGGCCCCCGTCCTTTTTCAAGCTTTGCTTCAATAACAACCCCTTGTGCAGCTCTATCTGGATTAGCTTTAAGTTCTAGAATTTCTGCCTGTAAAAGAATAATCTCTTCTAATTTATCCAAATTAATTTTTTGCTTTGCGGAAACCTCTACACACAAAATATCCCCTCCTAAATCTTCAACAACCAAACCATGATTTAAAAGGTCTTGACGAATTTTATCGGGCTTTGCTTCTGGGTGATCAATTTTATTGATAGCCACAACAATTGGTACTTTTGCAGCTGTTGCATGGTTAATGGCCTCAATCGTTTGAGCCTTGATGCCATCATCAGCAGCTACAACCAAAATGACAATATCAGTAACATTTGCTCCACGCGCACGCATTTCAGTAAATGCTGCATGGCCTGGCGTATCAATAAAACTAATCTTTTGACCCGATTTTAATTCGACTTGATAAGCACCAATATGTTGTGTAATACCACCCGCTTCAGATCCTGCTTTATCAGTTGAACGAAGGGCATCCAGTAAAGATGTTTTACCATGATCAACATGTCCCATCACCGTAACGACAGGAGGGCGAGGCCTTAGTAACTCAGGAGCGTCTTCTACACCTTGTAGTCCTATTTCAACATCTGCCTCAGAAACACGTTTAGGCTGATGGCCAAACTCAGTCACGACTAATTCAGCAGTATCTCCATCGATATGCTGTGTAATTGTGACCATCATACCCATTTTCATCAAAGATTTTACAATATCAGCGCCGCGCACTGCCATACGGTTAGCAAGCTCCTGAATTGTTATAACTTCAGGAATAATGACCTCACGTACATTTCTCTTAGCTTCGGTAGTTTCTTGCGCATGACGCAATCTTTCTTTTTCACGAGCTCGCTTTAAAGCAGCAGCACTACGCATGCGACCCGTTTCGTTATCGTTATCTTTTGCAACCAACGCTTGTTGAAGGGTGAGACGACCTTCTCTCCGTTGCAAATCATCGCGTCTTGGATGCGAGGAAAGGGACTTACGCGAATCATTTTTAGCTTTCTTAGTATCATCATTGTCAGCAGTGTCATCATCTCCATGGTCCTCAAGAGGTGCGTCTCGTGGAGAAAGATGAGTAGATGAGACGTGCTTTGAAGGAGCTCCTTCTAGAATAGGCTCGTCTACGATCTCTTTATTCCTAGCCTTGTGCTCTCTTACTAGTGCTGCTTCCAAATCTTCATCAATCTTACGCCTTGTTTCTTCGGTAGATCTTCTTTCGGCTTCTTGATGCGCTAAATCTTCAACACGTTTTGTTCGCTCAAGTTCAGCTTTAACTGCGCCTTGAACAGCTTGTTTACGAGCATCCCATTCTTTTTCGGTAAGACCCCCTAAAGTCCGAGAAGTTTTAGGGGAAAGTGAGGGGTTTTCAGCAACAACCCCTGTTTCTAAGGGAGGAACTTTCAAAGCCCTCTCCGGCTCAGCAAGCTCGACTTTTGCTGAAGATCGTCGGCGTTTAACTTCGACCGTGACTGTTTTAGAACGCCCGTGAGAGAAGCTTTGGCGAACCTGCCCTGCATCCACAATTTTCTTGACCTCAGACCCCTTCGAAAGGCTTAAGGTTTTTTTTATCTTGTCACCAGTATTATCACTCATCACGTATCCATTTTCACTGAGGGTTGATTGGGGGTACTTTCCCTCTTAAGTCTTCTTCGAGTCTTTTAAATTTTGGGGCTTTTCTAAAGATGCATTCTTATCTTCACTCTCAAACCAATGAGCACGTGCTGCCATAATCATAGTATTCGCTTTTTCGATATCAATGCCATATGAGCCTAATATTTCAACCACTTCATCACTCGCTAAATCAGCAAAATCATCAAGAGTTTTAATGTTTTTTTCTCCAAGCTTAACCAACATATTAAGCTCAAGGCCTTTCAATTGAGCAAGCTCATCAGTAATTTCTAATTCTTTTAAGCGATTATTCAATTTACTTTCTTCAACAATAAGATATTCTTTGACCCTATTTTGCAGCTCACGTCCCACATCCTCATCGAATCCCTCAATTGCAGCTAATTCTTCAAGACTCGCATAAGCGATTTCTTCTGGGCTTGTAAACCCTTCAGCAACAAGAAGGTGAGCTATCATTTCATCAACGTCAAGAGCTTCCATAAAGAGCTTAGAGCGTGTATTTATGACTTCAGCCCGACGTTCTGTTTCGGTTGCTTCTGTCATAATGTCAATTTGCAGATTTGTCAGCTGAGAAGCCAAGCGGACATTTTGTCCTCTACGACCAATTGCAAGACTTAACTGGTCTTCTGGAACAATAACCTCAATTCGGTTTTCTTCTTCTTCCACAACTACCTTGGTCACTTCCGCAGGGGCTAAAGCATTAACAACAAAAGTTGCTACATCTGCAGACCATAGAATAATGTCGATTTTTTCACCTTGTAACTCTCCAACAACGGCTTGAACTCGACTACCTCGCATTCCAACACAAGCTCCTACAGGGTCGAGAGTACGGTCACTTGCAGTCACAGCAATTTTTGCACGACTACCTGGGTCTCGGGCCACAGCTTTTATTTCTATGGCACCGTCATAAATCTCAGGGACTTCTTGCTTAAATAATTCTGCCATGAAGCGAGGATGTGTACGTGAGAGAAAAATTTGTGCCCCGTTTGTTTCACGCCTTACATCCATAATATAAGCACGCACCCTATCACCTACTTTAAGATTTTCACGAGGAATCACATCTTCACGCCGCATTAAACCTTCTGCCCGACCTAAGTCAAGGATGACATTTCCAAACTCGGCGCGCTTGACGGCTCCATTAATAATTTCACCAATTCGCTCTTTAAATTCATTATATTGTCGCTCACGTTCAGCTTCGCGAACCTTTTGAATAATCACTTGTCTTGCAGTCTGTGCAGCAACACGCCCAAAATCTATCGGTGGGAGAGGATCTTTAATAAAATCCCCTATAGTATGATTAGGATCAATCTTTTGAGCTTCTTGAAGAGAGATTTGAGTTGCTTCAAAAGTAGGTTCGGGTTTTGCAACGACTTCTCGATAACGCGCAAGTGAAATTTCACCTGTTCCTCGATCAATATAAGCCCGAATATCATTTTCAAGACCATAACGTGTACGCCCCGCTTTTTGGATTGCAAACTCCATCGCTTCAATGACTTCTTCGCGATTAATCCCTTTTTCCCGCGCGACTGCATCGGCGACTTGAAGCATTTCCATACGATTCGATTCTGTGTTCATGATCTAAACTCAATTTTCTCTGCTTAATTTAGTGCTTTTAAAATCAGGAATTAATTTTGCTTTTTGAATTTGAGCAAAAGATATTTCAATGATTTTATCCCGCTCTAACCCCTCTTCTAATTCCAATCTAATATTTTCACCTGTAACAG
>JACVCA010000062.1 GCA_016742295.1 Alphaproteobacteria bacterium
AATACATAGTGCTGATGAGCTGAAGAGAGAAAATCTTGAAGGTGCCTGCCTTAATAGAATGAATGTTAGTGTAGGTTGGTTTGCAGAAGCTTTGATGCAACCAATTCTTGGTAATACTGGTAAGACTTATAGTAATGCTTTCTTGATCCTTGATGACTTTGATCGTATTATTGAAAGTAAAGATAAAACCTTAGTTAATAGCTTTTGCTTAGATTATCTTGATCCTTCTAAGAAGTTTATTTCTTCTCATCCCTATTTCAAAGCTGATGTATACATTAGAGATCTAATCATAATCATTACGGCAAATAAAAAAATTCCTGCTGATCCTTTTTATGATGCCCTTAGAACAAGAATAAAAGAAATAAAGTTTCCAACCTTGTCACAAAGTACTAGAGAAGATATTATTAATCAACGAACAATTCCTTCTTCGATAATGAAGCTTTACCATATACCCTCACATGTTAAGATAGTTTATCGGTCTCCTAATACTTTAGAGATTAAATCTTCAGCTTATCCAAATTTTTCTAAATCTGTACAATTCAATATAGATACAATAAATTTAAGAAATATTGAAGAAGCTATTGATGCAACTGTGAATAAATCTTTAAAAGAATTTATTGGCCCCTCTAATAGTATTAGAAGAAATACTCTCATAGATAATTCAAATCAACAACCACCTTATAATGTTCGTCTAAATCGATATTCAGTAAGCTCTCCTATCAGAGTTAGCCCTCAAAGATTTGAGGGCTCTACTGCCGTCGTTAGAAGAAGTAATAGTAATATACCCCTCCAACCTAGGAGGTTATCAAGCTTTGATAGTGCTACCACCTCTTGCTTTAATCAATCCTCAGAAAATATACGCTCACAGGTAAACTCTCCCCAACTAAGGTTGAGTAAAATTAGTTCTCTACTACCCTCAAATCCTGCTGATATACCTTCTTCTTCTAAACCTACCAGCCTCACACTATCTGGAGGTACATATACAATCACCAATCGTAATATTAATCCAGGAACATTATGCTACACTAATAAAGCATCGCGTAGTGGTCATTATACTCAGATCCTTGAAGAGAATAAGTACTATTATGAAAAGGCTTACGATCAACAAAAATATGAAGTAGGAGGAGTATGGAGGGATACTATTTTGTGGGAAATTACTCCTGTTGAGGATGGTTACTATACAATCAAAAATCGGACTATTACACCAGGAAATTTAAGTTATACAAATGAAGAATCTCGAAGTGGTCACTATGCCCAAATTCTTCAAGCGGGTAAGCACTTTTATGAAAAAGCTAACAGGAAACAAAAATATGAAAAGGATGGTAAATGGCGAAGCACTATTTTATGGTACGTTAAGAGAGTAGAATAATTTTTAGAAATAATTAGTTGCCTGTTAAAAAGCCATTTTAGGGTATTGTCAACTTATCTGCTTTGGGATAAAAACTTTTCAAAATAGTCTTTTATTTCATTTTTTAGGCGCAATTCGGCTGGGATGTGATCTGACGCCAATGAGCAAAAGCTACTTTCAATTTTGATCGCCTTTCGTTTGCTGAAAGTTTATAGAGGCCAATTTTAAACCAGTTTCTCAAAACACCAAAGACTGAAAGGAATAACTGAGCTTGAGGCGGGCTTTTAAAGTGACGCATCTGCTTTTCTCTTAACCTTGTCGGTTGATGAGAAACTTCTATACGATTATTCAGCCTTTTATGGCTTCTGTGCTCTGTTGTTTTCAATAGTTTCTTTCTGGCTGCTTTATAGCTTCTAAGCTTATCTGTAATTATGAGTCTTGGTACATACTGTAAGCTTTTTAAAAGCTTTTTAAAGAACCTAAGAGCTGCTTTTGCACTTCTGCGAGGTTGAACCAAAACATCAAGTTCATAGCCATCTTAATCAATGGCACGCCACAGCCAATAAGATTTACCATTCATTCTGAGACATACCTCATCCAAATGCCATTTATCTCCTCTTTGAGGTTGGTGTTTCCTTAAATCAGAGGCATAAAGACAGCCAAACTTATAGACTCAGGCTCGAATGCTTTCATGACTAATATCAAGATCCCTATAGCTCAATGCCTGAGATGTATCTCTCAGACTGGCATTAAGCCGATAATAAATTCACACCGCATGTCCAATAATCTCTCTTGGAAAGCGATAACCCTTGTAAAGAGATGGCTGAAATTGCATGTTTAATCTTCCTTTAATTTTTACTAGCAAATTACCAACTACTTCGCCTGCCTCAACTACTTGACAGTACCGGATGGAGTTTAAGGAAAAGGCGCTAAAGGAAAATAAGAGATAGATCTTAAAAGGAGTCTTATATTTTACACTTAATGATAAAGGTTCGATGAGCCCTTAAGACAAGCAAGTTATCTCTTCTTGCTGAAATGTAGCGTATGTAGGGAAACATCACATCTAATAATTATTTACGCCACAAAGCTATTTTAGCTTGAATTCTAAAGAGATGTGGTGAATCTTTAGCAAAATGAGCTTTTACAATTTTTAAAGCTCGTTCTAAGTAATGGAATGATTTTTCTGTAGGAGATTGAGAGTAAGGTTTATTATTTTTTTCTGCGAGAGCTTTTTCTTGATATAAACTAGCAAGGGTTTCGAAACATATGTAACTTTCAGGAGAGTTATTTTGTTGGCATATTTTTAAAGCTCGATAAAGGTAATCCATTGCTTCTTCAAATTGTTTAGTCTTTAAATAAGTTTTTCCTATATTTCTTAACATTCTGGAAATTTTCATATGACTTTCAGGAAAATGTTTTTGATAAATTGTTAATGCCTCTAAAAATACGTGTCTAGCTTTATCATACTCATGTAATTTATAATGAAGTGACCCTAAATAATTGAGGGTACGTGCCTTAGCAAGTTGATTATGAGGGTAATATTTTGTACAAATCGAAAAACTTTTATCAAGATAGCTCTTCGCTTTATTATATTGGCCTAACTGTGTGTAAATTCCTCCTAAATAAGCTGAGGTTCTAGCTATACCACGCTGATTTTCTGGGTAACGCTTTTGAAATATTTGTAAGCTTCTATCAAATAAATCTCTCGCATTTTCATAATTACCTAAAGTATCATAAATTTTTCCCAGATAAATAAGTTCTCGAGCAGTTTCTAAATGATCCAGAGGGAGGTACTCAAAGCATTTTTTAAGGGCTTGTTCGAGAAAATTTTTAGCCTGATCATAATTCCCAACCTCAAAGTAGACGATACCTAAATATTTTAATATACGACTTCGACCTAGATGGTTTTCGGGAAGATAATTCTCATGAATAATTAACCCTCTACTTAGTAAGTCTCGTGCAATATTATATTGTTTTAATTTTCTATTTATGTTTCCTAAATATGAATATGTACATGCTAAATCTAAATGATTGTTAGGAAAATATCTTTTATAAATTACTAGGCTTTCTTCAAGCAAAGTTTTAGCCTTATTGTAGTTTTCTAAGTTACGATAAACATTTCCTAATCCTCGTAATACTTCAGCTTTTGCCCTTAATTGATTAGGAAAAAATTTATTATAAATTAGCAGACTTTCTTCTAAACAATCTCTAGCCTTCTCATAATAACCTAAATCTCTATAAACATTTCCTAGATATAATAAGGTTAAGGATATTCCCGAAAGATTCTTATTATAATCTTTTTTTAAATTAGTAAGGCATTCAGTTAAAAGATGTTTCGCTTTCATATTATAACTTAAATGTAAATACATACCTCCTAATTCAACTTTTATATTATTTGTAATATTATTTGTTAATAAATTAACATGAGTCAAAAAGGTTTCAATATGCGGTACTAAACATTTTATGATAGAAATGTCCTCTCCTTTATTGGCAGTACTTATAGCCTTTATAAGTGTATTAGAAATTCGTTGCTGTAAGCTGTAATTATAATTTAGATTCAATGTTTTTATAAGGTAGTTTAACAATATTTCTTGTGTACTACGGTGAATTGAAATATCTGAGGTTGATTGAAAAGAAGCAAAAAATTCATTCATTATAAGTGAATATTTTTTTAAATTATAAATAAAATTATCAATTATTTCATCACTTTTATAAGTGGACAGTAAATCGCGTGGAATATTTTGAGAATCTAAAAGACTTATAAATAACAGCAGATCTCCAAAATCTTTATGTGTATCTTTAAGCTGTTTTAAGGATAAGGTAATGATACTATAGCGAGTTTTCGTATAGTCACTCGCCTCTCTTAAAATATTCTCCTGTGTGCTTTCAAATTCCTTATTGTACTGTCTTAAATTTTCTAGATATTTTTCATAAGTAATATTGGTAGCCTTTATATAATAAGCTGCAACTGAAACGTCTAAGGGGAAGGGGGGTATATCCTTTAAAAAATAATTCGCTTGCTTTCTTTGAAAAAGATTAAATTGGCTGTCATTATTATTGCCCATAATCATAATGAACATATCTAGTTTTTGTTTTGGGGTTAATTCACCAATTTGGATCGCGTTATTAATATGATTATTGTTTTGAATATTGAGGTCTCTGGTAGTAACAATAACTTTCCCCCTGCCCCAAACTTTTGGATCAGAAGGGAAATACCTTTGAATATCACTAAATCTTTCAACATTATCATAAATTAAAAACCAATTGGGTTGAGAATTTAATTTCTCTTTCAAAAGCAAAACAATTTTATTTATTCTTTCTATTGGCTCTTTAATGTCTTGCAGCTCTCTTAATATCTTTTTATCTTCTTCTGTTTTAGAAAGTGCATAGGCAAGATTTTCAAAAGAACTAATAAGGCTTTCTTTGGTTTCAGCATTGATTTCCCAAACAATCGATGCCTTTTGTGAATGGGCATATTGACGAGCAAGAGTTGTTTTCCCAGCTCCCCCAATTCCTACGATAGCTAGTGTCTGAATGCCCTCTTGTCTCTTTAGCTTCTCTTCAATTTGTGTCATCAGTTCCGGACGTTTAAAAAGGGCCTTATCTGCCGGGAGAGGTAAGTCTGATCGAACAGAAAGATGAACTGGAGATTTATGGTTTTGGGCCTTATTGGGGGGAGAAGGCGGGGGCACCTTATTGCTACTCAAAGTCAAGAATAAGGCACATAGAGCACAGAAGCCTCCAATGGCACTTATCAATAGCCAAGTTTTTCTCTTCTGCCAGAGTTTTGTAAGATTATAGAGGCTTTCCTTTTCTGAAACATCGGTTACGTCTGACCACATTTGAGAGGGAAGATTTTCAAATGATCCTGCTATTATTTGATATTGCCTTTTAAACTCTGCAATTAACTTATCAAGATTAAGATCTGATAAGACTCGTTTTAAGATTTCAAGGACTATAAAGTAATGGTTTGCGACCTCACCGCAATCAATATAGTCAATGTCCGAGATGTCTTGCGGAATGCCTATAGAAGTATCTTGATCTTCTAAAAGGAAGATAACCGCTCCCGGATTTTGTTTAGCTCTTTGGGTAAGTTGAGCCATTTCTAATTTTGCTTTGCTGTCACGAGTCTGACGTTGGTTTATAGACGTTTCAGATAGAGGATAGATAACACAATTGACTATCTTAGATTCTAGCTTAGAGATGAGTTGACCTATAGATTTACAAGTCTCTCTTGTTTCAAAGATAAGTTTGACGCCTACAAGCTTAAAAGATTGTTCGAGCTTATGATGGAAAGGGAGCTTATGTCCATTCTCAGGTTCATACATAAGTACATTCAAAGGCGTACCCTTAGCTCTCAGAGCCAAAATTTCTTGCAGCCGTTGTTTAAAGGTAACCTCAACTAATAAGTTTACATAGTGGTTTTTGATCTCAGAAAATTTACCTGATTTCTCAATAAAGTCTCTTATGCTTTCTCGAGAGTTACACTCTAGTTTCCGCATAATGTTGTATTTATGCGTTTCAACAGTCTTTTCTTCAATGGCTAAGAATGTGCCTATCGCTTTTGATGATCTTCCGCTTATAAGACAAGCGATAATATCTATTTCACGGGCCGTAAACTTTAATCCATTTATGGTTGTTAAAGTCTTTATGGGAATATCTGGCGGGAAAGTGATTTTATTGGTTTGCATGATTAAGTAGACTCATTTTCATTGGTCATAATAATCTTTTTGCCTAAGTTCTATATCCATTAAAGGCTATTTCTCATGCCTAATTTGATTCATCAAGAATATTTAGACAAGTTATTTTTACCAAATAGCCTTCTAAGTACTTTCCCCTTAGGGATCATCCTTACAGCTATTACTCGGATAGTTTAATCCACGCCATTTGAATAAGTTGAAGGTGTTACTGGGTAGATTACCTCCTCTATAAAGTGATTCCCCCAGAAACAAAAATGAGAAGATCAGGGTGATCCTCTCATTAGAATCTTAAGAAAGGCTGCAACCTCTCTTTAAGCTTTAAACTGACACTTAACAAATGGAGAATACTATGGAACAAAATAATAAACAAGCTCTAAAGAAACTTACTTATGGGGCCTTTTCTTTAATGTCAATATTGCTTTCTTCAAGCTTACTTGCAAGTTCAGCTGCTATAAATGAAGAAGAAAATTATACAGATTCAAAAAGACGACAGAAAGTATTAGTTGCAATAGAGAATAATAGAAAGCGTAGGCATGAGGGGGGTACAGAGCAACCTCAAGAGGACTTAACAACTAGCTTGATTGAGAATGCCAAAAAATTGAGAGAAAAGAAGGAAAGAGAATATTTAGAAACGAAAGAAAAACAACAGAGTTTAATTAAACAGCTTTGTGGTTTATTGGGAACTTTAGGTAGTCGATCAAACTGAATAAAGGTTATAAAGTTCTCTGGTTAAAAGCGTGGGATATAATTCTAAAATTTATCCCACACTTTTTTGCAACTAGGTGTGTGATTTGTAGACTGTAAAACGGTATTTTCAACTTGTTGAGATAGAGGGTGTCGTATGGTAAATTTCTAGTCAAAATAGATAGGGATATGAACTATGCAATGTCAGCCAAAGGTTACCGCTTTCTCAAAGAAATTATCAGTCATGCCGTATGATTTACTATCGCCTCAGTGCTAGCCTAAGAAG
>JACVCA010000063.1 GCA_016742295.1 Alphaproteobacteria bacterium
GCCCATGTCAATCCTATGGATCTTCTGCCCGATAGTTTAGGGCAAAAACGTGATGAAGATGGATCAGTGTTTAAAGAGGCGGAAACGCCTGCTAATTTTGATACACGCTTTGCCAGTAAAGGTTACATTCGTAATAACTTATATGTGTTGCATGGCCCTACACGTGAATCCAATACAAGCGTGATTCCACCTCAGAATGAGGTTTATACCCAAGGTTCGGCGGCTTTGGAGAGCCAAACAGGAATTGTCTCTCAAGTTCAGGAAGCACGCTTAAAAGGTTATGAGGGAGATCCTTGTGATGATTGTGGGAACTTTACAATGGTACGCAATGGAACATGCCTTAAATGTAATACCTGTGGAGGAACCAGCGGCTGCTCATAAATTAAAGTTTTAGTAAGGATTGTGGGATAAAATTTTTATTGCCGTTCAATAAAAAAAGGAAAGGTAAATGGCAAGTCCCAAATCCGTATGTGTGTTTTGTGGATCCTCAGAATTTATCTCACAAGACTATAAAGACGTAGCCCATAAACTAGGGAAAGTTCTCGTTCAAGAAGGCATCCGGCTTATATATGGTGGCAGCCGTATGGGATTAATGGGGGTGATAGCTGATAGTGTAATGAGTGAGGGAGGTCAGGCAATTGGCTTTATACCGCAAACCTTACACGAATTTGAAATCGGTCATGATGGTTTAACGGAACTTCATATTGTCGATAGCATGCATGACCGAAAGCGTTTAATGTTTGAATATAGCGATGCAATCATTGTCCTCCCTGGTGGATTTGGTACGCTTGATGAGGCTACTGAAATTATTACCTGGCGACAGATCCGCCTTCATTCTAAACCCATTGTCATTTTAAATATTAATGATTATTGGACAAATTTGTTTGATATGTTTGTAAATCATATGATTCAAAACAAATTTGTTCGTCCAGAACATCGAGATATTTATTACTTAGCGTCGACTATTAAAGACGTTATGGCCTACTTAAAGGCTTACGCACCTTAAGATGGGGGAAAAGTCTATTTTAAGATGGCTGCGCCTTAAATGAGCTTGGGTTTAACTCTTTAAAGATAAGGTAAAGACCACTTAGGACCACCAGACAAGCACCAGAGATACAATAGCTATCTGGAAGATCTCCCCACATCATATAGCCTAAAAGGCAGGCCCATATTAAAGCTGCGTAATCAAAAGGACCTACAACGGACGCTGGGGCAAGCCGGAAAGCTTGTGTTAAGGCCATTTGAGAAAAATATGTTAGAAAGCCGGATACTAACAAAAGTCCCAGATCAGAGGTTAAGGGGGTTTTCCAGTTAAAAGGTAAAAAAATGCCTGCACAAATAATGCTGGTTACTGTAAAAGTCAGGAAGATCATAAAATTATTTTCTGTAAGGCTACACTTACGTGTGAGGACCAGAGAAACAGCATAGCAAAAACTTCCTAAAAGTGCTACAAAACCTGTAAGTTCAAACATTTCTGTTCCTGGACGCATCATAATGAGGACTCCAGAAAATCCAATAACAATGGAATACCATTGGTGTTTTCCTACTTTTTCATTTAAAAAAGGTGAGGAAAGTAAGGCCATAAATAAGGGTGCTGTAAACGAAATGACATATGCATCAGCTAGCGGCAAGATGCTAAAAGAGTAAATGAAACAACCCGTAGCTACACAACTAAAAATTGAGCGTAGTAAAAGAGGTCCTATTCGCTGAACTTGAAAAGTTTTTAAAATTTGAGAACGCCTTATTAAGAACAATAGAGGAAGTAAGCTAAAAAGATGAATAAAAAACATGATTTCAACAATAGAGTAATTCGCGGTTAATAGCTTGGTAAAGGCATCATTAAGGGAATACAGGCTACCGCCTACAATCATAAACCCAATACCACGCATTGAGGCATTAAAATTATTCATTACAATTTACCCATAAAAACTACGACACAATTCTTAATATCTATTACATAAGATGCGTTTGATGTTTTTTCTAGTATCCTTTTAGGAAAAAGTAAATTAGTTTTAAAAAATAATAAAATTTATATTTAAAAACCTATGAAAACTGCCATTTTTATTCCTGCACGTATGGCTTCTTCTCGACTTCCCAATAAGCCAATGGCAGATATTGGGGGTTTGCCTATGATTGTTCAAGTCTGGAAACGTGCGGTCGAATCCGGACTAGAGGAAGTTATTGTTGCATGTGATCATGCTCAAATTGCAGATGCCATTCATCAATATGGAGGAAAAGCCGTCTTAACGGATCCTAATTTACCCTCCGGATCAGATCGAATCTGGGCTGCCTTACAGCAAATTAAGGATAGTCAATCCTACGATTATATTATTAATCTTCAAGGAGATATACCGACTATTAATCCTGCGTTGATCCCTCAGGTTCTTGAGCCTCTTCAAAATCTTGATGTAGAAATTGCAACGCTAGCAACATTAATTGATAATTTAGAGGAGGTTCAAAACCCAAATGTTGTCAAAATAGCTTTAGCACTATTGCCTCATAAAGATGTGGGGCGTGCTTTATATTTTAGCAGGGCGCAGATTCCTGCTGGCGCTGGACCTTTTTATCATCATATTGGATTGTATGCTTATCGTCGCCCTGCGCTTGAGCGGTTTATCAAACTTGCGCCTTCGGCCCTTGAACAATCAGAATCTTTAGAGCAGCTAAGAGCATTGGAGGCGGGAATGCGCATTGATGTGAAGCTAGTTGAGAGCTGTCCTCTGGGGGTAGATACGCCTGCTGACTTAGAAAATGCACGTTTAGTGTTGAGTTAGGGCTGCATCAAGCGCCCTTATTTTTTTGAGTATAGAGCATCGGATAGGCTTTTAAACGCCACTTTATAAGTTTTTTGATGTGGCGAGCCTTTGATGCAAAGGTGGGAAAGATGGGGCTCAATATACAGCTTTTTATAAAATTTAGAATACTTTTCTTATTTACGATCATATCGAAACCTTGATAAATGAGATAATCATTACAATTTACTTGATAATCATACCCTTTTCTTCGAAGGAACTCATTAATTTGGATATAGTATTTCTCAATTTGGTACATTTTCTGTTTTAAGACAATAGGATCTCCCTCTTTTGCATTATAGCTAGAAGCATTGTTACCATGAAAGCGGTAAAGGCATAAAGCCTCAGGGATTCCATGTACAATACCTAAGAGATGGACAAAGAGAATTAAGGTTGAATCTGGTGCAAGACGGCCTAAATAAGGCTCAAGCGGGAAAACCTTATCTAAAAACTCCTTTTTAAAACATAAGGCTGATGTATAAGCAACAATAGGTTTACCATATTTTTGGGCAAAGCTTGAAAAATCGCCGCTGAGAGGTTTTTGAGGATAAGGCTTTCTATAAGGCACAAGGTCTTGGGTAATAAATTGTAACTGATGGTGATACATATCAGCATTTGGATTTTCTTTAATGATCTGTGCTAATCTCTCAAGCTTACAAGGAATAAATATATCGTCCGAATCCAAAAAGCAAATAAATTGCCCTCTACTTTGGGCCACACCTGCATTGAAAGCGGCAGCCTGACCGCCATTATCATCCAATTCAATAATAAGTGCTCTATCGCGATATTGGGCAAGAAGCTCAACTGAATGATCTGTTGAATGATCATCAATAATAATCAACTCATAATCCGAGAATGTTTGGTCCAAAACACTTTGGATTGCTTCCCTTAAAAAACGGCTATAGTTATAGTTATCAATAATGACGCTAAACAGAGGAGTGTTGGAGGTCATTTCAAATCTCTACCTTAGTCATAGTAAATTATAAATTAGCTTTATAATTTTGGGAAAAACTGGCTCATAATTTTGTTTAAATAAAGTTGTTGCTTTCATCTCTGCCCATTGCATGTGGTCTGTTTGATTACTTAAGGCTAACAGGAAATCGGTAATATCGCTGATGGAAGATTTATGAGCAGGAAGAATTTTTCCACATTTTGCTTCTTGAACTTTTATTCCAATAAGAGAAGTTTCTGTTGAAGTAGGAATAATTGCCTGGACTGTACCTAGAGCGAAAGCTAACTCTGCTGTGTGAACTCCCCCATGATGAATGACAAGATTCTTTCCTGCCATGAAAGTCTCAAAAGATGTGAGCTCAGTCAGGTGGTGAACCTTAATCCCATGCTTTAAAAGGTAATTTTCTGCTTGCTTCGATAGCCCAGGAATCACTACTTCGCCTTGGAGTTTGCTTTCTACCAAAGCCACCAACACTAAATCTAAAAAAGGATACTCGCCTGAAAGATAAGCAAAAAAGGTTTTTCTTTCTAGGGGTAAGCAAGCTTGTGGCAAGGGAAAAAATGGCCCTGAAAGATAAGAATTTCGATAAGGAAGGTAGATATCTAACTCAGGAATATGACAGATAAATTGGTTTTCTCCAGCTTTCCCTCCCCACTCTCCTGTTTCAAGAGAACAACGTATATGAAAATCATGTTGAACGCTTTTTATATTGTCGTAGAGCAGTTTTCTTTTTATCGTAGGTGGACTGTCAGCACGCAATCGAGGAAAATCTCCTGATATAAAAGGAGGCAAACTAAATCCATCCCCAAGATGGAGCGTCGAAATGATATCAAATGCTGCTAAAGCTGCCGTTGGTGCTTGATCACAGATAATCAAAGAAGGACATATGAGATCAAATAAAGCCCTCCAACTTTTTATGAGTGCCTTTAAATCATTTGCATTTTTAAATCCTATCATTGCAAGCGTATCACTATATCCTCCAATTCTTACCGTTTTCCCTTCAAAAGACCAATTGGGGGGACGAGGGCTTGGAAGGATCGGAAATAAGTCAGTACAAGTTAAAAATTTAGCAGTAACAGGGCTATTATAAACAAGATAAATCTCGTGATTTTCATTTTTTAAAGTTTTAGCAAGGTTAACTAGACGAAAAAAATGGCTTAAGCCTTTCTCATATTCACAAATAAGAACTATACGTGCCATAAATCTCTTTCTATTTCTTCATTTTTATATTTAAATTAAAGTTGCTTCTTTTTGAAAATAAATCAAGCAGCAAATTCTATGAGCTTTTGATCTAGATCCCTATTAGATATTAAATTAAGGGTATTGTTTTGTATTGAAATTATATATGCTTGCATGATTGAGAAAAATGAAGTATATTAAATAAAAATAAGAAAAATAAGAAAAATAAGAAAAAATAATGAAAATTTTAAAAAGTACCTTTCTCTGGCTTATTGGGCTTTGCCTTGTTAAGTCCAATATATCTTCTGCTTCTTCAGAGTCAACTGCCGTGACAGTTAGAACCTCACCCGGAGGTTCTATTATCGTCGAAGGAGCTAAAAAAGAATTTATTCTTGATAGTGGGGAGTCTTTTAGTGACTTGTTTCTTGAACAAGTAGAACCCTCCGAAATCAACCCTATTTTACCCGCTCCAGAAATTATCGTTCCCCCCTCAGCTCCTCCAGATGGCTCATCTTAAAGGGATGAATGTTCTTAAAATTAAAATAATCTTCAACTAATGAATAGATAAAAAAATGAAACAAATGAATCGTTTTTACAAATTTTCGTATCTTGCATATATTTTGATATTCTCCTTTTTTGGTTTTATTCATTCCCTTCAAGCAAGTAATGAAGGACTAAAAGATGTTGCAGGTCTTTTAAGTGGTTCAAAAGAGCGTGATACGTCTTTACACTATGACCGAAAGAATTTTGAGAAAAGTTTTGTTATCAAAGGTGGTTCCCGAAATGAAATTGTTGTCAAATCTACTTATGAAGATAAAAAATTTACTTTAACTAAAATTCATTTGAAAGGTGCTACAGTTTATTCTGAAGAAAAACTTCAAGCACTATTTAGAAGTGTTTTAAATAAAGAAGTTCAAATCAGTGAAGTAGTGAACGTTGTTAAGCAAATTGTTAAAAAATATTGGGATGATGGTTACGTTCTTGCTGAAGCTACCCTCGAGACTCTTGATGCGCTAGATGGCGATCAAAATTTAACAATTCAGATTTATGAAGGTCAAATTAAAAACGTAAATATTACTGGAAAAACTGAAGGTATCGAGACATTAATCAAAAGCTATATTGAGCTTCTCAAGAATAGCGATCCTTTCAGAATGGACGTTGTAGATAATATTGCATTTCTTTCGGAAATGTACCCTGGTATTCGGATCAAAGGAAAGATTACACCTTTAAAAGATGTTAAAGGTGGCGGAGATATTGAATTTACTGTTGATCGTGAGAAATTCATTCCTTATGCCTCTATCGAAAATCGTGGCTCAAACTATTTAGGTCCCGAAAGAGTAAATTTAGGGGGTTTGGCAACCTCGTTGCTTAGAGATCATGATATTACGGGTGCCAATTTCATTTTTACTCCTGGAACTAATGAGCTGCGCTATGGGCGAGCCACTCATAGAACGCCACTTAATTCAGCTGGCACCGCTTTAGAATTGAGAGGGGATTATGCCAAATTTAGGCCAGGCTCAGTTTTGCGGCCCCAACATATTGATGGGCGGAGTAGCCTTGCTCAAATCGCTATCTCTCATCCCTTTGAATTGATAAATGACCATCACTTATCAATTAAAGGGGGCTTTGAGCTTTTGAATAATAAAGCCACAAGTGCAGAGAAGGGTCTCCTTTATACTGATCGGATACATGACGTTTTCTTAACCCTCTCAGATGGTTTTATGGATAGGTGGAAAGGTCGAAATATTATCGAAGCAAGATTTACGCAAGGGTTAAATATTGATCACAATAGAAATGTAAAAAAAGAATACCGTTCAAAAGCAGAGGGAAAGTATGATTTTACGAAACTAAACTTTGAAATGGTACGTACTCAAAGCTTGTTGAACTCCTTTTCATTGATGGGCCGTTTCAAGGCTCAATATAGCTTTGATAGTCTTTTATCTCCTGTTCAGTGTTATTTTGGTAGTTATCCCTATGGTAGTGGCTATGATACTGCTGAAATTAGTGGTGATCATGGTTTAGCAGGGCGGTT
>JACVCA010000064.1 GCA_016742295.1 Alphaproteobacteria bacterium
AAATAAGGCTCAAAAAGGAAAGGTAGATTTTTACCTAAAGTAAGGTATAGAAAAAACCACAATGAGCTTGAAGCCTGGAACGGTTTACCTTCTATGGGCTATACTCATAATACTTGCAGGAAGAATCTTGCGTGTTGTTATATTAACTCATTATATGCCTTACTAACATAAATAATTCTTTTTTAATCACTTGTAATTCTTAAAAGTATTTTCATGAAAATATTATAATTTTCCTTATTTCACGGTTAATGTGACAACTGTAGATAAGGATAGCCTAGAGCCTTTGAGAGAGTAGTTATAAATCTTTACTCTTAGTAATTTTATCCTTCAAACAGCGCAAGATCTCTTTATATAAGGCTTTCTTGTTAACAGGTTTCGTAAGGTAACCATTCATACCTGAGGCTAAAAACTTATCCCTGTCTGTAGCCATAGCATGAGCAGTTACTCCAATAATTGGTAAGGTGCTTGCGTGTTCAAGTTGTCTGATTCTTCTTGTTGCTTCAAGACCATCCATTTCTGGCATCTGCCCATCCATAAGTACAATGTCAAATCTCTCTTGTTCTACTGCCTTTAAGGCCTCTAAGCCATTCGCAGCAAGTGTTACAGTACATCCACTTCGCTCTAATATCACTTTAAGAAGGAGCTGATTCACAGGATTATCTTCTGCAACTAAGATATGAATAGGAGGGAAGGTAAAGGAAGCTTCTGTAAGGGCAGGAGAGTTAACATGGAGTAAATTATTAGGTACACCTAAGTTGATCTCAAAATGAAATGTAGACCCTTTTCCCTCTTTACTTTCAACAGTAACTTTACCTCCCATAAGCTCGCAGAGGTTTTTGGTGATATATAGTCCTAAGCCTGTTCCTTCATAACGTCTTGCTATTGATTCATCTGCTTGAGCGAAAGGCTGAAAAAGCCGTGATACTGCATCATTACACATACCAATACCTGTGTCTTTTACACGGCCAGAAAGCAAGTATTGCGCCTTATCCTCACTATAATTTCCCTCTAAAGCAACCTTAATGCTTCCCACTCTTGTAAATTTAATTGCATTACCAATGAGGTTCATAAGAATTTGCCTAAAGCGTGTAGGATCTCCTATAACTATGTCTGGAAGCTCTGAATCACAATTTAATTTGAGTTTAAGACCTTTATTCTTAGCAGAGTACGATAAGAACTTAATGACTTCTTGGCTTACGCCAATTAAGTTGAACTCACTCGCTTCAAGTGTAAGCTTACCCTCTTCAATCTTGGCCAGGTCTAAAATATCATTAATTATGGTTAACAACGAAGCACCCGTCTCTTTAGCCATCTGTAGGTAGCCTAACTCTTCGGAATCAAGTTTTTTCCCCGGAATTAAATCCAAAAGACCTATAACTCCGCTTAAAGGGGTTCTAAGTTCATGAGACATATGGGCTAAGAAAGCTGACTTTGCTTCACTCTTCGCTTCTGCTTTTTCTTTCAAACGAATTGCTTTCTGTGATTTCTTGTGTGCGCTTATCAAATTAACTTCATTTACGATACGCCCTGTTAGCAAGAATAAAGGCTCAAACCACGTTAATAACTGCTCATTATAGCCATTTATCCGATTAGTGAGGGCAAGGATGCCTACAACTTCATTACGAGAGTGCAAAGGTACCCCCATAAATGAGTTAAATACAGGCACATGTTCTGAAGAGCCAGTATCTTTAAAATAATTGGGAACATCATTAACGAGAACTGGCTTGTTATGAGTCAATACTTGCTCTAACAACTTATTAAAATAAGGCCACCCTGCTTCTACGTTACTCAATTTTTCAAGGATTTCCCTTTTTTCTTGACTTAAAGAAGAATTTAGAACCCAGGTTTTAGTGGCCTCTTGCTTATGTTTCCTTGAAGTAATACGCTCAATAAAGCCATACTCACTTTGACTTAAGCTTACAAAATGTTGAATGATGTGTTGAAAGGAAAGCTGTTTATTTGTTTCATCTCCATAGCGCCCTAATTCACCTAGATAAAGCCTTTGCAGATCAGAAAGCGTTTTAATGATGTGGCTTTGAAAATTAAGACTCTCATTTAAAAGAGTTATCTTCTCAGCGTTTTCTTGCTTTAAGAATTCATCCAGGGTTACATCAAAAACAATGGCAAAGGAGGGCTGCCCCTCTGCTTGCTCTAAGTTAGACAAGCCTACCCAATTCAGGAATTTATAAGACCCATCTTTGCATCTATAACGATTAATAAACCCACTTGGAATAAAGTTCTTCTCATAATTTAGAGTCTTTTCCATATCTTCAGGATGAATAAATTCATAATAAGGTGTATGTAAGAGTTCTTGCTTATCCCAGCCTAAAAGCTCTGTCCATTTGTTATTTATACGCTTAAAGCACCCTCCAAACTCCATAATACAGACAAGATGATTACTATTGGTAAAGGTTTTCTCCATTTCTTGTTCAGTAATACCTCAAGCCCCAAAGTTAATAGATGACCCAATGGCTTGTCTTTGGGTCTTTACAATTTGTTCATCTGAAGTACCAAAAGCTAATGAGGCTGGGATAAAGTTGAGTGTTAATATGGCTAAACAATATCTGAAAGACACCATCAATTCCTCTAATTAAATTTAAGATTATATATAAGATTTATTACAAAATAGCCTATTATAATTATGATATTTCATCCAACCTTTAATTATTGTTAAAATTTAATAATGATTTTATTGTTACTCATATACGTATACTAATCAAGATAGAACTTTAAGCCTCTTTTCTATCGATAATTTCTTGGAGAAGTATATCTGCAAGTGTGGTACTGCCCCTTTTATTTAATAGCTCAGCTAGAAGATATTGTATGTCAGTCTTTCCATAGTTTAAAACTTGTCGATAAAAAGGGTCTATTTGTCTTGGGTCATTTTTACTTAATAAAAGTGTACTCAGTACCTGCAGCTGAGCAAAAGGAGTATAACTTACAATTTGGCGATAAAAGAGGTCTAATTCTTTAAGATAAGCATCCCTTGGTAGCAGCTGTACTAAGTTATAGAGAGTGGCACTACTTGCTTGCTCAGCAATTGTACGGAAAGAGGAGGTAGCTTTGCCAAGATGACCTTGCTGAAACCAAAGTTGTGCTAAAGCAAAATGGGCAAATAGATGATTCTTTATTGCTGCTTGATAGAGAAAGGTTTCGGCTTCGAGGACCTTGCTTTGCTCAAGCAACAAGAGCCCTAATTCATATTGGGCGTTAGTATGGGCTTGACTTGCAGCTTGACGTAAGAAAAGTTCAGCATTTTGATAATTTCCTTTATAAGTAGCAATAATTCCTAATCTAAATTGAGCATTAGGAATATTTCCTGCGGCTGCAAGAGATAAAAATCTTTCTTCATAACCTTCCCATAAATTTTTAAAGGTTAAGTTTAAATTATTTACTTCCCATTTATAACAAAAAGTACCTATCTTATAGCATTCAACAGGAGGAATTTCCAAATGCAGCATAGCTTGAGGTAGACAAAGAATATGTTGTTCATTTTCTGCTATATAAGCTTGAGCGTTACTTAGTTTCCGACCAATGATCTCTAGTAAGCTATAGATTGGAGAACCACTCGGCAGTTTAAAAAGAGCTAATAAATAAAGAGCTTTATAGTAAGGGCGATACAGAGAAGTATAATTTACAAATTCTTCAGAAAATATACTTCCCTCCCACATAAAAATAGGCTTTGATCTAATATATGATTCTATAGCACATTGCTGTTGATCATAGAGCGCGGGCTGGTTTAATGCAGCGTAAATATGAGAGGCTTTAATATTACTTTCAAAAAGTGGCGGCAATAATTCTGGTGCGTCCACTACTTTTGCTATAGCTAAAGGTGCCAAAAGAGATTTATGCAAAAAGTCTGGTATCATATAAAATTTCTTTATAATATCTCCTCTTTTAACATAGTTACTTATTACTTCTTTTACGTGTTCTTGTACCTTGTGGTTTTGATCTATTTTTCTTAGTAAAAGTATAGGATCTTTTAAGAAAATGATACTCCATAGAAAGAGTTTCATCTTTTGTAACAGTAGCCCTGTGTTTACAGACAAGTTGTGCTGCCTTAAGTTCCTTAAAGTTTAAGTAATCAAAAATAGTAAACCACACCTCATAAGAAAGGGTATTCCATTGATCAGGAGATAAACCGGATAAATCTTCTACTTCAAATCGTAAACGCTTATAAGGAACATGGTCATCAAGGAAGAATTGCTCTTTATAAGAAGCTAAGCAAAGTTTGAAAGGTAGGAGTATTAAAATGAATAAAATAATAATTTTCTTCATATTATTAAATCCTTTACTTTATCTTAATAAAAAAATACAAAGCTAAAATGAGAAGATGGTTATATTCAAAAAATGTTTATAAATTATGCACCTCTTTTTAATAGTTAATCCTTGATAAATTAAATGTGTTTTTAACTATATATTATCCTGTAAAAATCAAGTCATTATATGTATAAGCGCTGAAATAACTCAAAATATTAGAGTTTATCTAATTTAACTCATCCCATACTTTCTTAGCAATAATCTTTATAGAGATCTTCTATATTGCTTAGAAAGGGAAAGATGGGAATACAAAACTAGAATTATCCTGTAAATTCTTACCCTCAAAAATAAAATCCTTGAGTCAAACTCATAAATCCCTAAAATCGGTAAGATATTTTTTCGTTCATAAAACCTAGGATCAAGAATGAACTTTTTAAGACAATATCTTAAAAATAAGTCACTGCCTTTTTTCAATAAATCAGTGGTCGCCTTTATCTATGACGTCACTATGGCAGCTTTATCATTATTAATCGCCCTCTTTTTAAGAGTTGGCCAAGCTATCATGGCTTATAATCCCTGGTATATTGCACAACATGTAGCCGTTTATAGCTTAGTCTGTGCAGGCGTCTATTTTTGGACTCAGCTTTACTGCAGTGTGTGGCGTTATGTGTCAATCCGCGAATTAATTGCAGTTACTAAAGCGGTGTCATTAGCTGTATTCCTGTATATCCCTCTCGCATTTTTCATGTCGCAAAGCCAATCTTTGCCAAGATCTGTACCTATTATAGGCTGGTTTATTACAATTGCTTTGCTTGGAGGGGGGCGTTTTGCCTACCGTATAAGTTTTGATTGGCTTCAAAAATCAAAATATTCCTTCTCACCGCATCCTCGACAAAACATCCTACTTATTGGAGTTAATGACCAGGCAGACTTATTTATTCGTGAAACCCAACGTTCATCAAATTCTGAATATGAAATCATAGGCCTTATTGATGATGAAAAATCGCGGATTGGCCGACGTATTCATGGAATTTCTGTTTTAGGGACCATCGAAAACCTGCAAACTATTATTGAAAATCTCACCCGAAAAGGTTTGAAACCGGAAATTTTAGTGATGGCCGCTCCTACCCCTGATCAAATTAAACCCCTTATGAAACTGAGTGAGAAAATGGAACTCTTTCTTGCTCAACTTCCCCAAATGTCTGATCTGAATCAAGCCAAAGGGGAGACAGGCATGAGACTTAAACCTGTTGCCTTGGAAGACCTTCTAGGACGTCCCCAAGCCTCACTGGATCGCGAGAGCATGGCGCAATTAATTCTTGGCAAGCGCGTTTTAGTTACAGGGGCTGGTGGCTCTATCGGAGGCGAGCTGGTCCAACAAATTTGTGCTTTCAAACCTGCGCAGCTTACCTTACTCGATCACTCAGAATATCTCCTCTATACCATTGATCAAGAGGTACAAGAAAAGCATCCACACATTCCCCGAAGCATGAGGCTTGCGGATATCACAGATGCAAATCGCATTGAAAATATTATTAAAACTGAAAACCCTCATTTAGTATTTCACGCAGCAGCCCTCAAACATGTCCCCATTGCCGAACACAATCCCATAGAGAACATCTTATCCAATATTATCGGCACTAAGAACCTTGCCGAAGCTTGTCGTGTCCATAAAGTGCAAGCAATGGTTGTTATTTCGACTGACAAAGCCATTAATCCAACCAATGTTATGGGAGCCACCAAACGAGTTGCAGAAAAATATTGCCAAGCCCTTGATATTGAAGAATTGTCACGTTCGCGTCTTACAAAAACCAAAGAAACCCGATATATTACAGTACGTTTTGGCAATGTTCTAGGCTCGACAGGATCAGTGATTCCCTTATTCCAAAGGCAGCTTAAGCAGGGGGGGCCTTTGACAGTTACGGATCCTAAAATGACCCGCTACTTTATGACGATTCATGAAGCTGTTGAATTGGTTTTGCAAGCTGCAGCCCTAGGAGTGAGCGAGAGCACACAAGCCGGCTCCATCTTTGTTCTTGATATGGGAGAACCCGTAAAGATTTATGATCTTGCTCGACAAATGATTCGCCTTGCAGGCTTGAGGCCTGAGATTGATATTAAGATTAGCTATACAGGCGCTAGGCCCGGTGAAAAGCTTTATGAAGAGCTGTTTTATCAAAGCGAAGAACTACAACCTACGCGCATTCAATCAATTCAGATTGGAAAGCCCAGTACTGAGAACTACCTTAAGCTTTCAAAGGCACTCAAAGAACTTGAGAGTTTGGCAAGAAGTCATAACAGTCCTGGAGCTTTGAAGCTTTTAAAACAGCTAGCCCCTGAATATATTAAGCTGGATTGAGGAGGTATCTTTTAAGAGCACTCCCTCGAGTTATGTTTTCAAATAAACTTAGAAGCTATAAAAAAGCCCATAGAGTTCTCCTTTATTACCTTTGCGTGTTAAATCGCGTACAATAATTATCCTCTAATTGCATTGTTTAATAAGAGTAATTACTAAAGAAATAATTTCACTTTTAGTGAGTTATGGGATTGATTTATAAGGAATAAATAAAAGAATAAAATCTCAAAATAATAATAAAAAGGGGTAAATTTTAAACGCGATTAAGGGTAAACACTTAAATACGAATTAAAATTTAAAAGAAA
>JACVCA010000065.1 GCA_016742295.1 Alphaproteobacteria bacterium
CCTCTAGATGCTGCTCTTCTTGAGCAAGCATATGTTGTAAGGTTTCAGCAGATGCTGAATGTGAAAGGACTGCCAATTGTCCTTGATAAATACGAACTGCTCCAAACTCTCCTGCTTGATTGACACGAATCATTTGTTTTATGTGCAGATCAAGGGGTCGACTCATATTTGTTTCAGCTAACTTTCTGTTTAAAGAATTTGAATGGGAAAAGACCCAGAAAGGCCATCAGGCTTGAGAAACCCAAATTATAGCCCGCAAATGAAAGCCCAAGCAATCGCCACGATGCTTGGCTGCAAGAAGCAGGTTCTGCATTTAAAAGCTGCTGACGTAAAGCTTCTATGGAGTTTGCTTGACGTTGTGTTTGGCAGATTCCAATGTCTTTAAACCATTTTTCTTCAAGCCCCACATGATAAAAAGCTATCACTGCAGCTATTAAGAAACATAGTCCGGTTACAAATATCATCCGTTTGATAAGTTTAGAGGGCAAGATATAAGCACTACTTCCCGCAATAAAGGTAATTATAATCAGTAGATATCTTTGGTAAAGGCATAGAGAGCAAGGTTTAATATCGAAAATATATTCAGCAATCCATGCAGAACACAAACCAATAATGCCACTATAAAAATATATTTTTATTAGAAATAATTGTGCTTTTGCAGACTCCATGCATACCCTTTGAAAATTAATACAAGCCATTTGTTTTATACCACAACGTATTTAAATAGAAAGAAACCACCTACCAGAACAGCTAAGCTTGCTGTGGTGACAAATCTTAAATTATTGTCAATATAATCTTTAATTGGGGGTCCATAAAATTTCAAAAGAGCGGCTAGAAGATAAAAACGAAAGCTGCGTGCAATGATTGAGGCAAGAAGAAATTTCCAAATGTCATATCCTGCAATTCCGCTGGAAATTGTAACAATTTTATAGGGAATGGGCGTTAACCCTTTCAAGGCAATGACCCAGAATCCGTATTTGTCAAATTGGTGAGTGAAATTTTCAAAGGCCTCCTGTAGACCGTACCAGGAGATAATCTTCTCACCTACAGTCTCGTATATCCCATATCCAATTGCATAACCTACAAGGCCACCCATAACCGAGGTAATAGTGCCGATAAAGGCAAGTCGCCAGGCATTTTCACGGTGCTTTAAAATCATTGCAATCAAAAGTGGATCAGGTGGAAAAGGGAAAAAAGAGCTTTCAGCAAATGAAACTAAACTCACAACCCATACAGCACGAGGATGAGACGCAAAGCTCATAATCCAATTGTAGGTTTTGTGTAACATACGGTTCTTTCACTGGAAAGTATAACTAATCTCTCTTCTTTTTTAGCCTCTTAAGGATTTTTAAGCAATATAAAACATTAAATATCCTAAGAATTTCTGTCATTCCAAAATTATACATTAAATCTATTGGGGACAGAATTCTGGTTGAGAAGTTGGCAAGCCTTTTTAAGCTTTAAATTTAGGCTATTATTGAATAGGAAATACGGTATTATTTAATTAACCTTTAATTTAATAATCTCATGAGAAAGTAGCCTGTAGCTTCCATAAAGTTATTAGGAGAAAAATAGAACAATTCTTATAGCTCATAAAAGCATCCAATGAGTTCGATATCTTAACTTTTATTAAGCCGCTTGATCCACCTCACCTTTCAACATCTTTTCAAGCCAATGAATATCATATTGGCCCGCAATAACATCAGGCTCAGTAGCAAGTCGTTTATGAAGGGGAAGAAGCGTTTCCACCCCTGATATTACATATTCATCAAGCGCACGACGAAGACGTTGTATGCATTGTTGGCGATTATCTCCATGCACAATAAGTTTGGAAACAAGACTATCATAATAGGGAAGAATTTGATATCCAGAGTAGAGACCACTATCGACCCTGACCCCAAGCCCACCTGGCGTATGATATTCAGTTATGCGACCTGGTGATGGCATAAATGTTTCAGGATGTTCGGCATTAATACGGCATTCAATAGCATGTCCTAAAAATTTGATGTCTTCTTGTCTTAAAGTAAGAGGTTTCCCCATCGCCACCCGGATTTGTTCGCGCACCAGGTCAATCCCGGTAATCATTTCTGTGATTGGGTGCTCAACTTGTAAACGGGTATTCATCTCAATGAAATAAAATTTTCCCTTTTCATAGAGAAACTCAAGAGTCCCTACCCCTCTATACCCCATCTTGCTGATTGCTTGTCGTACCATTTCACCTAATTGAACACGCCTTGTTTCATCTAAGGCTGGTGACGGAGCTTCTTCCCACACTTTCTGATGACGTCTTTGCAAGGAACAGTCTCTTTCCCCTAAGTGTAGGACATTACCAAATGTATCAGCTATAATTTGAACTTCAATGTGACGTGGTTTTCCAAGATACTTTTCCAGATACACTTCATCATTACCAAAATTAACGCTAGCTTCACTCTTAGCAAGACGTAAAGACTCTTCAAGTTCACTGGAGTTATAGGCAACTTTCATTCCCTTTCCTCCTCCTCCGCTTGTAGCTTTAATAATTACGGGGTAACCTATATGCTCGGCTGATTTTAAGGCTTCTTTGAGGCTTGTAAGAGTCCCCTCTGACCCTGGAACAACTGGAATACCAAGATTTTTAATTGTTTCTTTTGCAGTAATTTTATCACCCATTATTCGAATATGTTCGGGTGTAGGACCGATAAAGGCAAAATGATGCTCTTCAACCATAGCTGCAAATTCTGCATTTTCAGATAAAAAACCGACCCCTGGATGAATGGCATCAACGGCTGAGATAGTTGCAGCTGATAAAATTGCAGGGATCTTCAAATAACTATCTTTTGCAGCAGCAGGCCCAATGCAGACACTTTCATTCGCCAAGCGCACATGCATGGCTTCAGAGTCTGCTGTAGAATGGATAGCAACTGTCCCAATGCCCATTTCCTGACAAGCACGATGAATACGAAGCGCAATTTCGCCACGATTAGCAATTAAAATTTTCTTGAATGTCATTTAATTTCTCTCAGTTTGTGGTGCATGCCACTTAATGGATAAACATTAAAATTTCATCAAATTCAACAGGAGCTGCATCTTGTACAACAATCTTGACAAGTGTCCCAGATTTCGGCGCACGAATAGGGTTCATAACTTTCATAGCTTCGATAATCAGGAGGGTTTGTCCTTCAGTAACTGAATCCCCCTCTTTTACGAAGGCTAGAGCACCTGGTTCCGCAGCTAAATAAGCTGTTCCTACCATAGGAGATTTTAGAGGTTCTCCTTGTATTAAAGGTTGAGTTTCTGGACTCAAAGGTTGATCTTTGAAAGAATTTAAGGATGAGTCTAATTGAGGATGAGGAGCTAATTCTGATGCCACATGAACAATCTGGGAGGGCTTAGCGTGTCTTGCCACCTTTATACGTTGATTACCTGATTCATACTCTATTTCGCTTAAATCAGTCTGATTCAATAACTCAGCTAACTGACGAACCAAATCTGCGTCAAAAGAAACTTTATCAACCATTTTTTCCTCTATTTTATGCTCATAATATTCTGCAGTGCAGCTTATGAAAAACATCAAAGTGTTAACTTAATGATCCTCGTGCTTATAGCATGATGTGTAATAAACGCAAGTTTTCTGAATAAGGCACGCTAGAGACAAGGCTTTAAAAATTAGAATTAATAAAAGTTTCAGTAGAGCAGTATAATGGAAAAAACCGAAAAAAATATCATATATAAATAAAAAATTAAATTCTTACATTCACAATAATCCTAAAGGGTGAAGAATGATTGATCTTGAAATTGCAATTAAACTTTTTATGTCTCTCCTTCTTGGTGCAGTTATAGGAATTGAAAGAGAATGGCACAAACGCATTGCTGATATACGCACAAATGTACTGGTTGCCATTGGAGCTACAGCATTTATTGTTTTTGCTGATCTCTTTCCTCGTGACGATAGTCCAACTCGAATAGCTTCACAAATTGTCTCAGGTATTGGCTTTCTTGCAGGTGGTGTTATTATAAGAAATGGATTGAATGTTACGGGACTTAATACTGCGGCAACCATATGGTGTTCTGCGGCTGTAGGCGTCTTTTGTGGGGGAGGTTACTATATAGGAGCTGTTATATTAACATTATTTGTTATTATGACAAATTATGGACTTCGACATTTCTTAAACGCTCTAAGTCCAAGAATACTTCCTCATATCCCCAGAGAAAAAATTTATCACATTGAAATCATATGTAAAAAATCTCAAGATCTTCAAATGCGTTCTACTTTAACAAAAGTACTTCAAGAGAAAAAATTTGAACTGAAAAAACTTGATACAATTTCGCTAAAAAATGAGCTTGTTACGCTTATAGCCATAGTTGGTAGTCAAGACTATAAGGAAGATGGGTATCAAGAGGTTGTGAGCCTTTTAAGTTTAGAGGATGGAGTAAAAGCAATTTCATGGACTGTTGCTAAGGAAATAAATCATTAATAAACTCTTATTTAAAACATAAACTACAATGGCTCTAACCTAAGTTTATTTGGAAAATTAATTTAGAGAGTTTTTTCAAAGCTGGTGTAGTTAAAAATATTGCTTTTACAGGGGTAAAAATTTATTAGGGTACTTAATCCTATAATCCTTTACGTTTTAGAGAAAATATGATTAATTATCGATCTATTGCAATAGTTAAAGTAGCTGCTCTCAGATTGTTGAACTTACTCAGACACCCCTAGACAACCAAGCGGAACACTCACATTTTTAAACAAAGGGTATGAAGAAATAGATGCATCAGGCTTCTAAACTATCCATTTTTCGTATAATTCCGAAGACTGTTTGGGCTGTGGGATGTGTTACTCTATTGGTTAATGGCTCTACAATTATTGTATTTAGCTTGGCCCCACTTTACTTAACCTCAGTACTGGGAGTCAGTCTTATTTATCTGGGGACTATTGAAGGAGTGGTCGAAGCTACCTCATGGTTTACAAGGATTTTTTCAGGTGTTCTCAGTGATTATTTGCATCGTCGTAAACCTGTTTTAATAGTTGCTTATAGCTTGGCAGCCTGCTCTAGGTTTATTTTTCCTCTAGCCCCTACAGCAAATTGGATCTTTCTAGCTCGTTTTTTGGAGAGAATTAGCAATGGTTTACAAGCAACTCCACGCGAGGCATTAATTGGTGATGTAGCGCCTGTAGCCTTAAAAGGGGCATGTTATGGACTCCGTCAAACGCTTGGAACAGTTGGCTCATTTGCAGGAGCACTCGCCCTTTGGTATTTTTGGAAAGGGCAAGATTATAAATTAGCTTTCTGGTATGCCGGAATCCCCACTTTGCTTGCGGTTGTAGTTTTGTTTATATTTGTTCAAGATCGGATTAAAGATATTCCTGAAGAAAAAGCAAAAAGAAAATTAATAAACTTTAAAGAAGTTAAAAACCTTACACTAAATTATTGGCAGGTTGTTATTATTGCAACATTGTTCATGTTTTCCAATTACAGTGGCATGTTCATTATTTTGCAAGGACAAAGAGTAGGGTTGTGTGGGAGTAATATTTCACTGGTGATGGTTTTTCAAAATATTATGACCTTTTTAGCTGCCTTTCCCATTGGATGGTTGTCTGATCGAATTGGGCGTAATGCACTGCTTATGTTTGGTTTTATATTGGTCATAATATCTAATTTATTGATGACGGCAGATACAATTTTGAGCGTTTACTTGTCTGGAGTTATGATCTGGGGAGTCCAGATGGGGATTACACAGAGCCTTTTCGTAACGAAAGTTGCAGATACGGCCCCAGAAGCCTTAAGAGGGACAGCCTTTGGAATATATTATTTATTAAGTGGCATTGCTGTATTCATTTGTAATGCTGTCTCAGGCCAAATTGCCCAGGCATATTCACACAATGCCGTATTTTATACTAGTGCTGGAATGGCTTTAATGGCATTTATAGCTTCTTTAATCTGGATGCCTGTACATCAGGATAAACGTAAATTTTAAGCTATAGAAAACCCATCTTTGGAATGAATAAAAGGCCTCACTGAGTAAGAAGTAGTATCTCTCTTAAGGCTTGAGCTTGCCAATTTAAGGGAGGTTAGTGTATTAAATTAGAAATAGATTTTTTTATAAGGGTTGTTAAGGGATGGTTCTTACGACTTATATGACAGACGTTCTCATTATCGGCGCAGGCCCCGTAGGGCTTTTCGCAGTTTTTGAATGTGGTATGCTACGCCTTCAATGTCATGTGGTGGATACACTTGATATGATTGGAGGGCAATGTCAAGCCTTATACCCTGAAAAACCAATCTACGATATTCCTGGCCATCCTCAAATTTTAGCAGCTGATCTTATCCATAAGTTGACTGAGCAAGCAGCTCCCTTTGAACCAACTTACCATTTGGATCAAAGGGTTGAAAAAGTCACCCTTACACCTAATGGACGATTTGATATTGTGACCTCAACGGGAACATGTATCAATGCAGGGGCAGTTATCATTGCAGCAGGTGTAGGGGCCTTTGGACCTAACCGACCGCCGCTTCTTAATATAGAATCCTATGAAGGTAAGAGTATATTTTACTTCATAAAGAACCGGGAGCAATTCCAAGGTAAACGTGTTGTGATTGCAGGGGGGGGTGATTCAGCTATTGATTGGGCTTTGTCTCTTTGTGAGATTGCAGAGCATGTGACGCTGGTGCATCGGCGTCAGAAGTTTAGAGCTGCACCTGAAAGTATAGCAAAAGTTGAAGCTCTGGCATGTCAAGGTAAAATTGATTTAGTGATTCCTTATCAACTCTCCAGTCTCGAGGGACAAGATGGGCAATTGGAGGCTGTAATTGGCGAAACCTTACCAACAGGTGAAAGAAAATCAATTAAAGCCGATGTGCTCCTGCCTTTTTATGGTCTTGCGATGAAACTAGGCCCTATTGCTGAATGGGGCTTGAATTTAGACCATAATCATATTGC
>JACVCA010000066.1 GCA_016742295.1 Alphaproteobacteria bacterium
CTATTAATGCTGAGGGTTGTTAGTCTGTTTAGATTTATAATCATTAACGGCAGCTCGAATAGCATCTTCTGCAAGAACTGAACAGTGAATTTTTACAGGTGGTAAGGCTAGATGCTCTGCAATCTCAATATTTTTGATGGTCAAAGCCTCATCGATAGTTTTGCCTTTAACCCACTCTGTAATCACAGAGCTTGATGCAATTGCTGAGCCACAGCCAAACGTCTTGAATTTGGCATCTTCAATTATACCGTCCTTGACTTTAATTTGCAGTTTCATTACATCACCGCATGCAGGAGCTCCGACAAGACCAGTTCCAATATCAACTGCATTTTTGTCATAAGACCCGACATTGCGGGGATTTTCATAATGATCTATAACTTTTTTACTATAAGCCACTTAAAGTATCTCCTATTTAATGTTCTGCCCACTTGATGGTTTTGAGGTCAATACCTTCTTGAACCATTTCCCAAAGAGGGCTCATTTCACGTAATCTCTGCACCTCACGAGTAATTTGTGCGACGGCAAAGTCAATTTCTTCTAAGGTTGTAAAACGCCCAATTCCAATCCTAAGTGAGGTGTGTGCCATTTCTACTTCAACCCCTAAAGCCCTAAGCACATACGAACCCTCGAGAGAAGCTGAGGTACAAGCTGAACCTGAAGATACTGCAAGATTTTTTATACCCATCATCAAACCTTCGCCTTCAACATACGCAAAACTTAAATTAAGATTACCTGGGACACTTTGTATCAAATCTCCATTAATGTATACGTGCTCAAGATTTTTTATAATGCCTTGATAAAAGCGATTACGAAGATTTGTGATGTACGCAGATTCAGCTTCCATTTCCTTTTCAGCAATTGCACATGCTTCTCCTAAGCCAACGCAGAGTGGCGTTGGAAGAGTCCCAGAACGCATTCCTCTTTCTTGGCCTCCGCCATTAATAAGTGCAGATAAACGCACTCTTGGCTTACGCCGGACATACAGCGCCCCTATTCCTTTTGGCCCATAAATTTTATGACCTGAAATACTCAGCAAATCAATGTTCATAGCTTCGACATCAAGAGGAATTTTCCCTACAGCTTGGGCTGCATCAGTATGAAAGAAAACTCCATATTTTCGACACAAATTGCCAATTTGAGTGAGAGGTTGGATGACACCAATTTCATTGTTGACGGCCATTATAGATACAATCAAAGTTTTATCAGTAATGGCTGCTTCCAGAACTTCGAGGTCAATAATACCGTTTTTTTGAACGGGAAGATATGTAACATCAAAACCTTCTTGTTCGAGATGACGACAACTATCAAGAACACATTTATGTTCTGTCACGCACGTTATAATATGATTTTTTTGATCTTTATAAAAATGTCCTACCCCCTTTAGAGCTAGATTATTCCCCTCAGTTGCTCCGGATGTAAAAATAATTTCTTTTGGGTGTGCACCTATAATACTGGCAACTTGCGCGCGGGCTTTTTCTACCGCCTCTTCTGCTTGCCAGCCGAATTCATGATTGCGAGAATGAGGATTGCCAAATTTTTCAGTGAAGTAAGGCAACATTGCTTCAACCACTCTTGCGTCACAAGGTGTGGTCGATTGATAATCAAGATAGACAACCCGCTCTTCGAGCTGAGCAGTCTCCAATAATCTGTCCATTTTACTTCCTTTTCTATCACGCAACATGAGGGATTTTATTCGTTTGTCTTCTGTAAATCCTGCACCATACATCAATTAGACGTTCAATGTCTTGCTGTGTGGTTGTCCAGCCTAAACTAATTCGTAGAGTTTCACCCGCAGCTTTATCTTGAATGCCCATTGCTTTTAGCACATGTGAAGGTTTAACTTTACCTGAAGAACAAGCCGTTCCCGAACTTAGGGCAATATTTTCTAAATCAAAAGCCATTAACTGAGTTTGGCTTGAAACACCTGGCATACCAATGTACGTAGTGTTAGGAAGACGCGGAGAATCTTGTCCATAGATTGGAATTTCAGAAAATTGATCTTTAAGACGTTTTTCAAGTGTATCGCGTAATTTTCGAATCTGCCCCCATGGTTGCCTAAAAATTTCTTCAATTGCTGTTCCAAATCCTACGATACCTAAAATATTCTCAGTTCCTGCACGTCTTCCGCGTTCTTGGCCCCCTCCTATAATTAATGAAGGTAGTTTAAGATTTTCATTAAGAATTAAAGCGCCAACGCCTTTTGGTCCCCCAATTTTATGAGCAGAAATTGCAAGGCTATCTACCTCAAGATCTTTGAAAGAAAAAGGAATTTTTCCCAGAGCTTGAGCACAATCGCAATGGATCCAAGCGTTATAATGTTTAGCAATTTCAACGGCCTTTTTAAGAGGTTGAATAACACCTGTTTCATTATTTGCAAGCATTATAGACACCACGAGCGGTGCTTGATGATGGCTTCGCTCTTCTGCAAGAATTTTTCCGAGTTGATCAAGGTCAATTTGCCCATTTTTAAGAACAGGAAGCATAATCTTATTTGGAATGGTCTGATTCATTGATTCATGTTCAATAGCACTCATAATGATTTTGGCATTCTTTTGAAGAAAGCCGTTCAAAGCCATATTGTTTGCTTCTGTCGCCCCACTCGTGAATACAATTTGTGCGGGCTCTGTTTCAAGAACATTAGCAATTTTGTTCCGTACGCATTCCATTAGCGCGCGTGCTTGACGTCCTAAATTATGGATAGAGGAAGGATTGCCATAAACTTTAAATGTATCTGTCATTGCATTTATAACGGCAGGCAATAAAGGAGCTGTAGCATTATAGTCAAGATAAAGCATCTCTTTCATAATGATTTTCCTCTCATTGGCTTGAGTTTGCCGCATTTTCTTACAGGTTGATTAGAGAGGTCTTCAAGTGAAATCTGATTTAAGTAAGCTAAAATATGTAAAGCAAGACCTTCCCATAAATTATGAGTTACACACTGCTCAGGGCGTCCTTGACAACCATATTCTGAATTTGGAGTACATCGCGTTACTTGGATAGGTTCATCAACTGCTGCCATTATAGTAGAAATTTTTATATTTTTTGCATGCTGAGCAAGTACATACCCGCCAGCTTGGCCGCGCGTACTTTTAATCAACCCTTGCCTCCTCAATTTAAGAAATAACTGTTCGAGATACTGCACGGGCAAGCCTTGACGCAACGCAATTTCACTAAGTGTCACAGGGTGGCTTGTGCTATTTCCAGCAAGATCAGCCATAGCCATTACCGCATACCGGCCTTTTGTACTGAGTTTCAAGCTTTCCTCACTTCCGCAAGCAATTTATCTAGCATTGGTGCATAGGATATGATAGAAGATCATGAAAGTTTTGTATCAGCATAAAAATGCTATACATAAAGCTTTCTCATAATTTTTAACATCGACTTACGTATGTACAAAATACATTTTCTGACTAATTTAGTCAAGATTAAGAAAAGCGTTTAAGATAATCAAGAGGTTTTAATGCCAGAAATCATTATTAATGGTCCAGAAGGTCGAATCGAAGCTCGTTATCACCCAAGCAAGATCCCTAATGCTCCCCTTGCTATCGTGTTACATCCTCATCCTGAACACGGAGGTACTATGAATAACAAGGTCGTGTATGCACTTTACCGTTGCTTCACTGACCGAGGGTTTAATACAATCAGGTTCAATTTCAGGGGGGTCGGTAAATCAGAAGGTCGCTTTGATCAGGGAGAAGGTGAGCTTAGCGATGCTGCCACTGTTCTAGATTGGCTGCAAGAACAAAATCCTAATCCCAGTGCGTATTGGGTGGCAGGGTTTTCATTTGGGGCATGGACAGGGATGCAACTGCTTATGCGACGTCCCGAATTAAGTGGCTTTATTTCTGTAAATCCTCCCGCAAGTTTGTATGATTTTAGTTTTCTAGCGCCTTGCCCCGTTTCTGGTTTAATTCTCCAAGGTGATCAAGATGAGGTAGTATCTAAAGAGTCGGTTGATAAACTTGTTGATAAGCTTTCCGCTCAACGAGGAATTCACATCGATTATCGTTGTATTGAAGGGTGTGATCACTTTTTTACAAGCAAATTGCCTCTCTTAATGAAGCATGTCGATGAGTACCTGGGTAGCTGCATGCCGTCCATGAAAATCGCAGCAAATATGTAGATGATTTAAGAGGAATAATTTTGAGCCAACCAAACACGCCTTTAAAGACTGAGGTAAAAGACCAAAATGATAATTTTTTCCGTGAAGTACGTTTAAAGAAGCTTCAGGAACTTTATGGTGCAGGTATTGATCCTTATCCTTATCACTTTAATAAGACTCATGAAGCTGAGCAGTTACTAGAGCTTTATAATCATCTTGAAAATGGCCAAGAAACTGAAGATGTAATTAAAGTTGCTGGGCGGATCCGTTCTATGCGCAATGATGGTATGTTTATAGATTTGCATGATACCACAGGCAAAATTCAGGTTTTTTCTCATACTGATTTTCTGTCAGAGAAGGATCTTAGCTTTCTTAAACTCCTTGATTTGGGAGATTTTATTGGGGTTGAAGGATGTATTCGACGCACACCGCGAGGTGAATTAACAATTAATAGTCGAAAAATAACCATTCTTTGTAAAACATTATTGCCCTTACCTGAAAAGTATCATGGTCTTAACGATGTAGAAATTCGGTACCGTCAACGTTATCTTGACTTAATCATGAATCCTGAAGTGCGTCAGACTTTAAGGCAACGCAGTCAAATTATTTCTGAAATAAGATCTTACCTGGTCGACAGAGATTATTTAGAAGTTGAGACTCCAATGTTACATTCAGTTCCGGGAGGTGCAGCTGCAAAGCCTTTTAAGACTCATCATTTAGCACTTGATATGGAGCTTTATTTAAGAATTGCTCCTGAGCTTTATTTAAAGCGTCTGGTTATAGGAGGAGTATCTGAAAAAGTATTTGAGATCAACAGATGTTTTCGAAATGAAGGGATTTCTACACGCCATAACCCAGAGTTCACTTCAATAGAAATTTACCAAGCTTATGCTGATTATTATGACATGATGGAACTTGCAGAGAATCTAATCAGTTCAGCAGCACAAAAAGTCTTAGGAAGCTCAAAAATCATATATGGTGATAAAAAATTAGATTTATCACCTCCTTGGCCACGTAAATCAATGATCGATCTAGTTAAAGAAGCGACAGATATCGATTTCTTGCGTTTTGAATCTGTCCTTGAAGCGAAAGTTGCAGCAGAAAACATTGGAGTTAAAGTATCCCATGCAGAAAATTGGGGGAAGATTGTCGAAGCGGTATTCGCTGAAAAGGTTGAGCATACGCTTATTCAACCCACTCATGTTATTGATTTTCCAAGGGAAATATCTCCTCTTGCAAGGGTGCACCGGCAGAACTCTCGTCTTACTGAACGCTTTGAAACCTATATAAACGCTTGGGAAGTTGCGAACGCTTTCTCTGAACTTATTGATCCAATTGATCAACGGGAGCGCTTTGAAGAGCAAATGTCGGAGCGTGCGGCAGGTGATGAGGAGGCCCATGAAATGGATCAAGATTTTATTACATCCCTAGAGTATGGTTTGCCGCCTACAGGTGGATTGGGTATTGGAATTGACCGTCTGGTGATGCTGCTGACTAACTCACCAAGTATACGAGATGTGATTGCCTTTCCTACCATGCGCCCAAAAGTATAGCATTAAATCTTGAAAACACACCTGGAATGACCTCATGACTCAAGATCGTCCCTTACGAATTCTGATTAGTAACGATGATGGTATTCATGCTGAAGGTCTAAATGTCATTGAGCGGATCGCTCGTAAGTTAACGGATGATGTCTGGGTAGTGGCCCCTTTAACAGAGCAAAGTGGTGTTGGGCACGCTCTGACTTACCGTGATCCCCTTCGCTTAGTAGAAATTGTGTCACGACGATATACTGTAAATGGTACACCTGCAGACTGTGTTATTTTAGCTGTTGAAAAAATTTTAAAAAATCATTTACCTGACTTAGTTTTATCTGGGATTAACCATGGTGAAAATCTTGCAGAAAGCTTGACGCACTCTGGAACAGTGGCAGCTGCAATGGAAGCAACTTTATATGGCATTCCAGCAATTTCTCTTAGTCTTGCGACCAAAGAAGCTTGCCCCGTTTACTGGGAATCAGCTGAATATTTTGGCCCTGGTTTAATCCAGACCCTGCTAGATACTTCATGGCCTTCTCATACATTTATGAATGTCAATTTCCCTCATTTACCTATTGATAAAATTCGAGGTATCCAAGCTGTTCGGCAAGGAAAGAGAAACACACCCAGTCATATGGTCGAATGCTTGGATCCCCGTGGGCAACCTTATTATTGGGTTGGAATATTAAGAGAAGAAGAGAACCCTGTAAAAGAAAGCGATATTTGGGCCTTGCAGCAGGGAAATATTACAGTTACGCCTGTACATATGGATATGACTCATTATGGAATTTTAGAAAATTTAAATGCTAGAGTCTTAAGTCACTTTAATAAATTAGGGACTAAATAGGGTAATCTTTGAAAGAAGCTTGGAATAAATTGTGAAGATCTTAAAACAATTTGGACAAAAGCAACCTAATATATTAATAAAATTGCGTCAATTAAAAGATCAAAGATCATTTATCATAACAATGAATTTATTCTTTTTTCCGCGAATTTCATCCAGCTTAGCAGCCTTTATAATATTGACTCCCCCTGTGCTTTGTAAAGTACAACAGCCTGCTTCCTTATTATTTCAAAATTATGCAATTGTTCAACGGGGAGATACTTTAGCAACAATCGCACAACGTTATCATTCAACTCCTGAAAAAATAATTCAAGATAATGGTCTCAGAC
>JACVCA010000067.1 GCA_016742295.1 Alphaproteobacteria bacterium
TCCTAATACAGGCAAACCTATGAAATCACTTGAGGAAGAACTTGAATCCATGAAGTCTGAGCTTGAGAAAAAAGCAAAGGATGGTAAGAGCAAGTCAGATCACAATGTAGATCAAGGGCATCCAACAGAAAAGAAGACAAATTAATGGGCGGAGGCTGAGTCGATTTCTTAAGCTTAAATAGTAACTTAAGAAGTTTATTTAAGCGCTTGATGTTTATTTCGTGATCATGTTATGATCGCACTGGTTTTTAAAAAAATTGACCTTGACAAAAATTGGAGTAAGTAAGATGAATTCGAAAAATTATAATGCGCTCATTGCACTCAGTTTAGTAGCAGTATTGGCTGCGTGTGGTGAAGGCAAAAAAGAAGAAAAAGCACCTGAAGCACCAGCTGCTGTAACTGAATCAGCTGAACCGGCAGCTCCTGCTGAAACAACAGCTGAACCGGCAGCTCCTGCGGAACCTACAAAACAAGCTGATGTACCTGAAGCAACAACAACTGAGCCTACTGGCGAAGCTAAAACAGAAGAAGCAGAAACTAAATAATACCCTTACTTTTCTAAATTCTGTGTAAATTAAAAGCCCGGTATTTATATGCTGGGCTTTTGCATGTCTAAAAACTAAGAATCCAATTAAAATATGTTTGCAAATCTTATAATTGAAGTGGTGGCGGCTGCACTTATTGATTCTAAAATGCGGCTCTTGCTTGCTCAACGGCCGCTTGAAAAGTGGATGGGAGGCTTATGGGAATTACCTGGGGGAAAGATTGAACCGAGGGAAACTAAAGAACAAGCTCTTGTTCGTGAGCTTCAAGAAGAACTTAGTATCGTGGTTAAAGAAAGTGATCTGATTTCTCTTAAGGAAGTACGTCATGATTATGAAGATTTTCAGTTAAAAATGACAGTTTTTGTAATACATAAGTGGCAAAACGAAATTCAAAATAATGAGCATCAAGCCCTCGTATGGACTCCTATTAATGCTATGAACTCTTACTCTCTCCCAGCAGCTAATATTGAACTAAGCTCAGCACTTAAAGCATATTTACATCGTAAGAATCATGACATCTCACCTATTAAATAAGATATAAAGTTAACTTATAAGTGCGCGCAACATCCAAGCAGATTTTTCATGATTTGCTATGCGGCCGGCATATAGATCGGCAGTTGCTTCATCCTTAAGATCTTGTGCAGTTTGTGAAATTTCACGTAAAAAGCTTGCCATTAACTCATGGTCGGCAATTAATATTTTAATGTTTTCTAAGGTTGTTAGAAAATGGCTATCTTCTTTAATCTTAGATAGTTCTTTAAATTGGGAAAAAGAAGCAGGTGCAACATGCCCCAGTGCTCTAATACGTTCTGCAAGTATGTCGGTAGCTTCAGCAAGCTCTTGATATTGTTCTTCACTTAATTTATGTAAACTGTAAAAGAGAGGGCCTACATTGTTCCAATGAAATCCTTGTGTCTTAAGATAAAGGATATAAGTACTTGCAAGTGCAATTGAAAGATTTTGAACAATTTGCAGAATGGCCTCTGCTTTAAGACCGTTATTAACATCCACAATTTTTATTTTTGAGTTAACCTCTTCCCATTTTAACATAAATTTCCTCGAGTTAATTTTAATAAGTATATTATCCAAGCTAACAACAAGCCTAGCTTATGTCAATTAACAGAGTTTTAGTGTTTTGATGCAAGCAATGGTCTAAATTCACAGCTTTCTTGTATTAAGGAATCTCTATAAGTTTCTCAGCTAAGCTTTACAATTTGCGCAACAGATTGCTAAGATAGTGTAGTTCAAAACCAAATTTAATAAATCTCAAGTTAAACTGATGAATTTAATAACAGATACCGCTTCGCTGGCGGCGATTTGTCGGCAATTTCAGCAAGAAGATCAAGGCGGATTTATTACTGTTGATACAGAATTTATCCGTGAGGAAACTTTTTGGCCGAAATTATGTCTTATTCAAATTGCAGGCTCCAAAACAGTGGCCCTCATTGACCCTCTTGCACCTGGAATTGATTTAACAGCTTTATTTAAGCTTATGGTTGATCCACAAATTATTAAGGTTTTTCATGCGGCTAGGCAAGACCTAGAAATTTTCTTTTCTCTCTCTCGAACAATTCCAAAGCCTATATTTGATACACAAGTAGCAGCTATGGTATGTGGGTTTGGAGAATCAGTGGGCTATGATAGCCTGGTTCAAAGCATTACGAATACAATTATTGATAAGTCATCAAGATTTACCGATTGGAGTAAGCGGCCCTTAAGTGAGAGGCAATTAAATTACGCGTTGCAGGATGTAACTTACCTTCGTACAGTTTACTTGCATCTAAAACATAAACTCGATAAGGCGCAGCGTTTATCTTGGATTGAAGAGGAAATGTCGGTACTTGAAAATCCCCAAACCTATGAAATATCACCGCAAGCGGCCTGGACCCGTCTAAAGACCCGTAGCGACTCTCCCCGTTTTTTAGCACGTGTACAAGCTTTAGCTTCTCTTAGAGAAAAAGCTGCTATGGATCTTAATGTACCGCGTAACCGCATCTTCCGAGATCAAATTTTACTTGAAATTGCAGCTCATCCTCCTAACTCCTTACACGAGCTTTCACAAATGCGAGGGGTGCCTAATTATCTTTTAAAACGAAAGGAAGGTACTGACTTGCTTAATGCCTTGGCCCAGGCGATGTCTCTTCCTCTCTCTGAATGTCCGAGTCGTATACACCAACCTGTTAAAGTTCCTGGAACTGAAGCTGTGGTTGAGTTATTTAAGGTATGGCTGAAACAAGTGTGCCATAAGCACAATGTTGCACAAAAACTTGTTGCTACTTCTTCTGATCTTGAAATGTTAGCGGGGTCTTCAGATACTGACATTCGCGCTTTGAAAGGATGGCGTTATGAAATATTTGGCCGGGATGCGTTAGCGTTAAAAGAGGGGCAGGCTCATTTAGGAGTCGAAAATAATAAGCTTACTTTAATTAAAAAGCTTTAATAAGGTGAAAATTTTATAATGAATAGAGGACCAAAATTGTAATATGGATGTCATTCAATTTCAAGAATATGGGAGTTGGCACGATTCTCTTACAAAAAATGATCTTAATGTAGCAGCTCAAAATTTAGAGCAAGGCAAAGTCCTTTATTTTCCAGCTCTATCTTTTGAGCTTCAGGATACTGAAGACAGACTCTTGTCCCCTGACTGCTTAAAGCCTCCTTCTAAGAATATTAGCTTTGATTTTAGGAGTGGTATTTTAAAAGGAAGCATGCATGAAAGCCCACTTGCATTAAACCTTATAGAAATGTTAAAGCGTTTTTCTGAGCACTCTCTTAAATTAATCGAAGGGGTTTTACCACATTATTGTTCTCAACTGAGTGTCGGGCGTACAAGTTACAGACCTGCAGAAATTTCAGGTCGTACATCTTCTTATCGTAAGGACGATACACGTTTGCATGTTGATGCTTTTCCTTCCGCCCCGAATCAAGGTCACCGCATTTTACGGGTTTTTAGTAATATTAATCCTCATGGTCAAAGTCGAGTCTGGAGATTAGGAGAACCATTTGAGGAAGTTGCAAGGCAATTTCTTCCTCGAATTCGAAAACCTCTCTTTGGGTCAAGTGCACTTTTAAAAGCTTTAAACATTACCAAAAGTAGGCGAACTCCTTATGATCATTATATGCTTAGAATGCATGATCTTATGAAAGGGGATTTGGATTATCAAATAAAGGCGCACCAGTGTGTGTTTCAGTTTCCTCCAAACTCAACTTGGATTGTCATGACGGATCACGTATCTCATGCTGCAATGGCAGGTCAGTATGTTCTGGAGCAAACTTTCTATCTACCAGTTTCCGGAATGTTAAATGAAAACTTATCCCCTTTGCGAATTTTAGAAAGGATGACAGGCTGTAATCTTGTTTAACATTTTTCAAGGCCATAAACTAAAGTAAAATTTGTTATGATTTACTAGGACGTTAAATCTTTATGTTTAATACAATTCTAACCTACTTGCTATATGCGGCCCTTTTAGGAACTTTAGTGACTTTGGTTGTAGGGATTTTGACAATGTTTCGAAAACAACCTACCCATAGTCAGAAAAGTAACCAACTCATGCGCTTGCGTGTTCTTCTTCAAGGCATTGCGCTCATTATCTTAGCTTTACTTTTATTTAAAAGGCTTTAACTCTTATGGTTTTACTCACTCGTATTTATACACGTTCAGGCGACAAAGGGAAAACATCTCTTGGTAATGGCTCACGCTTACCTAAACATCACTTAAGATTTAAAGCTATAGGAGAGGTTGATGAAACCAATGCAGCTTTAGGTCTAGTTAGACTTTATGTTGATGAAATACTCGATCAGAGGTTGGCAGGTATTCAAAATGATTTGTTTGATGTAGGGGCGGATCTTTGTATGCCTGATGATACCCAACCAAGATTGCGAGTTTCAGCTACTCAAGTTGAGCAACTTGAAAAAGATATCGATTACTTCAATCAAGACCTCCAACCTTTAACCTCATTTATTCTGCCTGGAGGTACAATCGCGTCTTCTTATTTACACCTTGCACGTACCATCACACGTCGCGCTGAGAGAAGAGTAAGTGAACTTGCCGGTCATGAAAGGATTAATTTAGAAGTCTTACGGTATTTGAACCGTTTATCAGATTTATTGTTCGTTTTAAGTCGTTATATGAATGATAAAGGAGCAAGCGACGTATTGTGGAAACCTGCTGAAAATCAAAAGGTTAAAAATTAAAGTTGGCGAAACGAGATAAATAATGTTTTTATTGCTATACAGATAACCTTAGAATTCTTTGAAGAGCTCTAACTATTAAAGGCAATGCAATGGAAAAAAATCAGATTGATTTGTCACAAATGAGTTTTGAAGAAGCTCTGCGTGAGCTTGAGATGATTGTCCGTCAACTTGAGGAAGGTAAGATTAACCTTGAAGAGGCAATTTCTTCTTATGAACAAGGTGTACGTTTAAAAAGTTACTGTGAAACTAAACTGCGTGATGCGCGTACGCGAGTTGATCAGATTATACTCAAAACAGATGGACAGCTTACAACGCAACCATTTGAAAAAATACCAGAGTGAACTTGAAACCTTTGAAAAGGTTTCCTTTTTTATAAATTGCCCCATGATTGTATTTAAAAGATTCTATACATCAAGAGATATGAGGCCTTATTGAAAGCTCTCACTCATAAGAAATTTATTCATTGTTATGTAAAGGATTTTAAATGATTAAGCTTCTAAAGCTTCTCATACAAAATTTGGCAGTACAATTGCTTTTTATTGTTTCAAGCATCTACTTATAGGGAGACTTTTTGAAGAACCTCTTAAAGCTGGGTTTTATTCTATTAGTTTAAGTCTTAAAGCTATCTTACTGTTTGTCTTTCCAGTTATTATTTTTAGTTGCCTGTTTTCCTGCATGCTGGCATTTAAGGACAAAGCATTTACTTTCATTTTCCTGGTTTTTATAGCTTTGTCCCTATCTAATTTTGTCTCAACTATTGTTGGTTATTTCACGGGTAAGCAGGTTTTGAACTTGAGTTAGTTTCAATCTCAACAAGATTTACAAATCTCGCAGCAGTCTCTTATCTCATTAGAGGATATTAAGTTATCCCCAGCTTTCAAATGAATATGCATTAATTTTTGGATTTATATGTGGGTGTATCTTCTCCTTCTACCATTATCCAATTGTTGATATGCTGGCAAGTAGGCTAAAGCAATTTGTGACTTTCTTCCTTCAGAAAACTTTTATACCTTTGTTACCCCTTTTTGCATTGGGATTGATTATTAAAATGCAATATGATCATTTGCTTGGGGAAATTTTGCATAGTTACACTTCAATGCTGGTAGTTATCGTGCGTGTTTATCTGGTTTATTTAGGGATATTATAGGGTATTACGTGTGAATTTCGGATTGATAAAGCAAGCTACTATATTCGAAACGTGATTCCTGGAAAGTTTATGGGATTTAGTACTATGTCGAGTATGGCAGCTTTATCGCTTACCCTTAGAGCCTCTAAGCTTAATACTCAAAACTCTCTTTTGACACGTGCAATTATTCCTACAACCGTTAATATCCATCTTATTGGAAATAATATTTTTATTATGGCAATGATGAGCTTGTTAACATTTGGATACAATCTTCCTACATTCGACCATTATTTTGTTTTTGCTTTTTTCTTGCTGCCTCTAAATTTGCTATGGCAGCAGTGCTCGTGAGTGGTATCTTGGTAATGATTCCTATCTCAGAAATCCTATCATGGATTTAACCATGCCATGTCAGTCTTGATTACTGCACTTTATATCCTTTTTGATCCTATGATTACCGACACAAATGTAGCAGGTAACAGTGTATTTGCTATTTTATTGCTGAAATGCTTCAAAAAATATCCTCAATTTGAAAATGCTTCTTCTAAAGTTGAAAGGTAGAATTCCTGTGTGACCTCGCTAAAAGTATGTGCTTATTGACAATCCTTGCCTAATACGCTTAAGCCGTATATTCTTAGAATCAAAATGAAAATAAAAGAGTAATAAAAATGGATATTATCTTAATCCCTTTGTATAACCTAATAGATATGCTGCTTGGATTATACGAATGGGCAATTATCATTTCAGTCGTTTTAAGTTGGTTGCTTGGATTTGGTGTGATTAATTCATACCATCCTTTTGTTTCACGGGTAGGAGAATTCCTATTCCGAATCACAGAGCCTGTTTTATATCCAATCCGAAAGAGCCTCCCTAGCCTAGGGGG
>JACVCA010000068.1 GCA_016742295.1 Alphaproteobacteria bacterium
CTTGAACCTTTTTCATATCTATAACTAATCGCCCCGGGGCCTTTCCTAGGTTAGGAATTAAAAATATCTGACTGATTCGGGCTGCTGCCTTCGTATTGATTTTCAATCTCATAATAGAAGAATTTTCTGATTCAAATCTGTAATTTTGAATCAAACCTTGGCCTTTGTGGAGTTTTAATAAGCTGGATTTTGAGGTTATATTTCCCAATATAATTTCATGGTATCTAGCCTTAAAAGTTTGTACAGTTTGAAAAGGGATTTTTCCCGTAACTTCTACCACAAGGCGAGTTTTATCAGGATGCACTCCAACTCGTACATTTAAAATAGTGTGAGTCTTATTGGTTTTAGCGAGACACTCATCGGGTATCCACGCTGAAATTTGTACTACCAACAAGAAGATCACTAGAAAAAATTTCTGTAGTGGAAGTATCCAGGTCAATGACATAATCAAGTTTAAAGATCGTTGAATAACATAGAGACATGCTTTTTCATTAAGGTTAGAACCTAAACCAAAATCTCCCAGCTGGAAAGAGTAAAGAATATGAAGCTTATCAAGTTCAATATAAAATTAGGGCAGGACTGGCTTGCTCTTCGTCTTCGCATCTCAGCCCCAAACTCTACGATACCCTATTAACTTATATATGTTGTTAATAATGATTGTCGTTTGTGCTTAAGCAAGGTATGGTGTTAGTGAACATAAACAGTTTTGAGGGAAAATAAGACATTTTACTTTTTTCTCACTAACTGATGACAACCTTACAAATCGGTTGGAAAGGTTTAAAGGACACTTTTTGAGTCCATATAAAGATAAGCAAGAAGGTGATTTTTGAGGTTAGACTAAAACTATTAGACAAATCAGGTTAAAAACAGATACAATATTTTATGGCAGGATAGATAAGCTGTTACTTAAAAAAATATTTTACGCTTTATAGCATTATATTGTTTTGTCTGTTAGATAATTCTAGCAACCTCATAACACACCACAAATATACTAAAATGCGCTGCCGCACATAAGTGGACAGGTGCGCAATTGGAGCTAGAATTAAATGATGAAACGCATGCTGATTGATGCGACTCATCCGGAAGAAATCCGAGTTGCAGTCGTTGATGCTCATAATCGAATCGAAGAATTCGATTTTGAAACTGCTACAAAAAAAAGTCTAAAAGGCAACATATATCTTGCAAAGATAACCCGAGTTGAACCTTCTCTTCAAGCTGCATTTATTGAGTATGGCGGTAATCGTAATGGGTTTTTGCCTTTTACCGTGATTCACCCCGACTATTTTTGTATCCCTATCCATGATCGGAGTAAATTAGAAGACAAAATGGATTTACAAACCCTTGAGCCAGCTGATGATTTGAATTTGAACTTCAATGAAAATGAAGATGTTCAAACTGAAATTACTGCCCCTAACCTTTCAGCTAACACTTTGGATGATCATACAACTGATGATCAGAAAACCTCAAATGAAAACAATGAACTCAATTCTACTAAGCTTAATACTGGAGTAGAAACGCTTGGAGGAGAGGGGCCAGAAGAAGATGATGATACAGATTCTCCTCGTCAACCCTCTTTCCATCGTCGCTACAAAATCCAAGAGGTAATTCAGCGCAATCAAATTATTCTAGTCCAGGTTACAAAAGAAGAGCGAGGTAGCAAAGGTGCCGCTTTAACCACATATCTATCCTTAGCCGGCCGGTATTGCGTCTTAATGCCTAATTCGCCGCGCAGCGGAGGAATATCCCGTAAAATTTCTTCCCCTACAGACCGCAAACGTTTACGTACTATCATCGATGAATTAAATCTTCCAGAAGGTATGAGCCTGATTGTTCGTACAGCCGGGAAAGAACGCGGCAAACTTGAGGTCAAAAGAGATGCTGAGTATCTATTTAGAACCTGGGATAATATTCGGGATTTGACTTTTAAATCGATTGCACCTGCGCTTACATATGAAGAAGCAAGTTTGATTAAAAGGTCTATCCGCGATGTATATGATAAAGATATCCAAGAAATTTTAGTTGAAGGCGACGAGGCGTTTCGATCGGCAAAAAACTTTATGAAAGACTTGATTCCAAGTCACTCAAAAAGAATTCATCGTTATACCCATCCTGAGATCTCTTTATTTCATGCCTTTGGGATTGAACCTCAAATTGATGAAATTCATCTTCCTACCGTACAATTACCATCGGGGGGCTATCTGGTTATTAATCCAACGGAAGCTTTAGTTTCTATTGATGTGAACTCAGGTCGAGCAACCCGTGAACGTCATATCGAAGAGACTGCGCTTCGCACCAATCTTGAAGCTACTGATGAGATAGCACGTCAATTGCGCTTAAGAGATCTTGCAGGTCTTGTTGTTATTGATTTTATTGACATGGATGACCCTCGGCATAATTCTGCAGTTGAAAGGCGGCTTAAAGATGCTATGCAACGTGATCGAGCCCGCATTCAAATTGGTACAATTAGTGCCTTTGGCTTGCTGGAAATGTCGAGACAGCGCTTACGCCCCAGCATTCTCGAATCTAGTACAAATACTTGCCATTACTGCCAAGGATCCGGACTTATGCGCTCAAAAGAGTCTAGTGCTCTTGAAATCTTACGTGTTTTGGAAGATGAATCCATCACTCAGAAATCCAAGCTTTTTACAGTATCTGTACCGACTGAAGTTGGTCTTTATATTCTCAATCAAAAACGTAATAAGCTGGTTGACATTGAATTACGCCATAAAATTCAGGTCATCATTCAAATTAAAAATACTTTGATCCCTCCTCAATTTGAAATTTCTTATGAAGATGATAATAACAAGACAATTGAGATAGCATCATCAACCAAGAAACCATTGTCAAAGTTTCCATCCAAATCTCGTTCACCGTTGCCTCGTCATCCAGACAAACGCGACAGCAGTACACGAGTTTCAAGGAATGGATTACAACCAAGAATTCCCACTACCCACGAGCAAGTTCAGCCTGCAAATGATGCAGAGGCCAACCCTGACAATACAGAGGGCCAGGCGCCTGCCAGTGATAACGTCTCCCGTACACGCCGTCGTGGTCGTCGGGGGGGACGACGTCGGCATTCTCAGCAAAGACTTAGTTACGAGGAAGCTAATTTTGGGTCACAAGAAAATAATCCAGCGTCTGACCACCAACCACCCTTTGGACGTATTCCAAATGAGGATTTTCGTAGAAGAGGCAGCCAACCTTATGGAATAGCCAATTCAGCAAGCCCAGGAATTAAACCACCTCATAAAGAATCGCAAGACTCTGTTGAAAAGCAAACCTCTCAACGTAAATCTTGGTGGCAACGCTTGCTTGATTAAGAGAACATTGTTAAGGTATGAAGATCCTTAGAGAATAAAATGATCACATTATTAGAATCTAGCACAACTTACTCATTTTTTGCCTCTCTCCGCCGTACGGAGTGGGTCATTCTTATGAGCCTGCTTATCTCAACCCATGTTCTTGCAACTAGTGATATTCAACGTGGCAGCTTTATTCGTGATGCTGAAATTGAATCTAGTTTTAAAGAATTTGTGACCCCGTTATTTCAAGTTGCAGGCTTAGATCCTAAAAGGATGCATATCTATTTAATCATGAACCCTGATATCAATGCAGCGGCAAGCCTGAATGCCTCATTATTTATTAATACAGGACTTATCATGGAAAGTAAAAGCGCCGATCAACTTATTGGCGTCTTAGCTCACGAAACTGGCCATATTGCAGGTGAGCATATCGTCCGCACACAAGCAGCCATGCAAAAAGCCACCCTTCCTATGATTGCTTCTGTCTTATTGGGGACAGCTGTTGGAGTTGCAACCGGCAGATCTGATGCAAGTATGGCAGTCATTATGGGCGGAATGCATTTAGGTGAAGCTACATTTTTACACTATAGCCGCGGTCAAGAATCAGCTGCAGACCAGGCAGCAACCAAATATCTCGATAAATTGGGCTGGTCAACAAAAGGTCTATTGGAGTTTATGGAAATTCTTGAAAAACAGGACTTACTTTCTTCACGGCAACAAGATCCCTATCGTCTTACTCATCCTTTAACCAAAGAGCGAATCAATTTTTTAAGTCATCATGTTAACAAATCTCCTCATACGCGAGGGTCTCTTCCAGCGCGTTTTTACGCCCTCTATGATCGTATGAAAGCAAAACTAGGAGCTTTCATTGCACCAGCAGGCCATACTCTCTCAAAAATATCTGCGAGAGATAAATCTGTTGAAGGTCGTTATGCGCGTGCAATTGCTTTATATCGAAATCATAAGCTTTCCGAGGCCCTCAAGGTCATCAACAGTCTAATTTCTGAATTTCCTGAGGACCCTTATTTTCATGAATTTAAAGGACAAATGCTTTTTGAAAATGGACGCATTGCAGATGCTTTACTTGCCTATCAAAAAGCCCTCATCTTAAAACCCGACTCAGATTTAATTCGGATCATGTATGCTCAAACGCTTATCGAGACCCAAAAACCTGAAATGAATCACAAAGCCATTGAAGAACTGCAAAAAATAAAAGAAACTGAAAAAGATAATCCTATGTTATGGCGGCTTTTGGCAATTGCTTATGGAAGGTTACATAACATGGGCATGGCATCCCTGATGCTCGCTGAACAGGCACTGGTTGAAGGTGATATGAAACGGGCTACTTACCATGCTGAACGCGCGAAAAAACAGTTAACCGCTTCAGAAAGCCCGGCTAAGCAACGTGCAAGAGATATCATAAATGAAGTTAACTTTAGCGACGAAAAAGACACCAAATAAATTAACAATATACAAGGAGGAATCAATGTCCAATAATTTACGCACTCTTTTTACAACTGCAGCAAGTATCTCACTATTTGTAACCCAAATGGAAGCTGCTGAGGTATTTACTGCTGAGCAAACTAAAGCTATTGAAGTTATAATCGAAAAATATCTTGACCACCACCCTGAAGCTATTCAAGCAGCCTTTCAGAAGGCACTTGAAAAGGCTCAAGAAGAAGAGAAAAAGCAAGCTAAGAAAAATGTGATTAAGTATAAAGAACAGATTTATGGAGATTCAAACTCACCGGTAGGTGGTAACCCTAAAGGTAGTATTTCTCTCGTTGTATTTTTAGATCCTTACTGCGGTTATTGTAGGCGTTTCGAAACTGTTCTGAAAAATGTAGCAGCAAAAGACAAAGACTTGAAAATTGTTTATAAAGTCCTGCCCATCTTAGGTCCCGAATCTATAAAAGCATCACGTGAACAAATTGCTGCCCACATGCAAGGTAAATTCGAAGCCTATCAAGAAGGCCTTTTTGAGTCAGCAGCAGGTGACAGAGAGGCACGTTTAGTCATAGCCAAAGACAATGGGCTTGACGTTGAACGTTTAAAGACAGATGTAAAATCTAAGCATGTCAAACAACAGTTGCAAGATAACACCTCCTTGGCAAAAGTTCTAGGCATCAATGGGACGCCGGCCTTTATCCTTGGCGATAATCTTATAAGCGGCATGGTTGATGAAGAAAATTTAATTAAGATGCTAGCTCACATGAAAGAGAAGAAAACATCTTAGTTAACTATTAATTTCGTTTTCCTTGGGAATTATCATCCCGTTCTGTAACAGACAAATCTGAAATACAGAACGGGAAGACAAAAAATAAAAGCTAGCAGTCTCTCTCTTTCATCTTCTCCTTGTCCGTTCATGTCTTATTAGCCAAGAATTTATTGAAATCAATAAGATAATTCTAAAGTTCTCGGCTAATAATGGTGAGATACATCAAGCTATGTCTAGTATCTACCCTCTCGTGGGCCCACTTACGTGAAAGTGATGAAAAAAAAATAACAAACCCTGAGAGAAGTATAGCAAGAGGGCTATTAGATCAGAGAAAGTCATGGGGCGAGTGACCGGTCTTGAACCGGCGACCTCTAGATCCACAATCTAGCGCTCTAACCAACTGAGCTACACCCGCCATATTAAATTTTGAGCATTATACTAGATGTTGTTTACCTGTAAGACGTCGCCTCGTCAAGCAAACATTCCATAAATATTCAGATAAAATTATGATAAAACTGGTATCTATCTTGACACTCATCTTGAGTCAAGGTACACCAAAACATAAGTTGGCGGTGTAGCTCAGTCGGTAGAGCAGCGGAATCATAATCCGTTGGTCGGGGGTTCAAGTCCCTCCACCGCCACCATTTTTCCTTGATTGAGCCATTCGGGCACACAGGTAACATTTTTTATTAAATGCTTTAGAGGCTAAAAATAATAATAGTATTAATTAATATTTAAATTGACACGCATAAATGGCCTAATTCCCCGAATTTCTTGCTCTGTAAATATAAAAAGAGTGGCTGGATTATCTATGCTGAAATAATTCTTATACAATGTCTCTTCCATCTGATTAAGCCTCTTGTAATAAATAATTCTCTTAAAATCAGGCGGCAAATTAGAAAACTTACATTTTTCTAATGACGTACGTCTTTGTTCTTCAGTTTCTAGTAGCAACTTCTCTCCCCATATATCTCTGGGGCTAAAATATTGATTTTTCAAATCATAAATATCTTCTGCACACGGATCAATTGAAAAAAGAGGAATGGAGGCCTTAGAGGATGATACTGCTTTTCCCAAATTGATGCATATTTCCTCTGGAGTCATAGCTATCAAGGTGCGGTCGTAGGTATACAGCCCTAAATTTCCTGTTGGCTCAGGAGGGGAAGACATTTAATAAGTTATTCGTTTTCTTAAAATTCCACGTCTT
>JACVCA010000069.1 GCA_016742295.1 Alphaproteobacteria bacterium
AGAAAATACTGTTCTTGCCAATGAACAAGTTATTGATGGTCGTGGGTGGCGTTCAGGAGCACCTATTGAAAAACGTCGGCTTTCACAGTGGTTTTTAAGAATTACAGAGTTTTCAGAAGATTTATTAGATCATCTCGGTCACTTAAATAACTGGCCCGAGCGTGTTATTACAATGCAACAAAATTGGATTGGCAAATCCGAGGGTGCAAGCATCTTCTTCCGAATAAAAGGTTTAGAGACCTCGCTCGAAGTTTTCAGCACTCGCCCTGAAACACTATTTGGAGCCTCTTTTTGTGCTATTTCTCCCAATCATCCTTTAGCTGAGGAACTTGCAAAAACAAATCATAGTTTAAAAGCCTTTATACAAGAATGTAATGCTCTAGGAACGAGCCAAGAAGACATTGATAAAGCTGAAAAAGAAGGATTTAATACGGGCTTAAAAGCTTTACATCCATTTCATAACAATTTTGAATTACCTATTTATATCGCTAATTTCGTTCTTACGGATTATGGAACAGGCGCGCTCTTCGGGTGTCCCGCTCATGATAAGCGAGACTTTGATTTTGCAAAAAAATATAAACTGCCGATTCTACCTGTTATTCAATCGCAAGAACAAAAAAATTCCATAAATCAAGTTTATGAAGGCGATGGTCTTCTTGTAAATTCAACATTTTTAGATGGACTAAAAATTGAAGATGCAAAGAGGATCATTATTCAACGGCTTGAAGCACAAAAAAGTGGAAAAAGCAAAACAACTTACCGCTTAAGAGATTGGGGAGTATCCCGTCAGCGCTATTGGGGCTGCCCAATTCCAATTATTCATTGTGCGACCTGTGGACACGTGCCAGTCCCCGAATGCGATCTACCCGTTGTCCCACCTCTAGATGTTGATTTTGATAAACCTGGCAATCCTCTTGAACATCATCCAACTTGGAAGCATGTGGAATGCCCGCAATGCGCTGGTGAGGCACGCCGAGAAACGGATACTTTGGATACTTTTTTCGAATCTTCTTGGTACTTTGCACGCTTTTGTTCCCCTCACACAGATACGCCATTTAAAAAGGAGGCGGCTGAATACTGGTTGCCAGTAGATTGCTATATTGGCGGTATTGAGCATGCAATTCTTCACTTACTTTATTCACGATTTTTTATGCGTGCTCTCAAAAAATGCGGCTATACAGAAATTAAAGAACCTTTTAAGGGGCTTTTAACTCAAGGAATGGTTTGTCACGAAACATACAAAGATCAAGATGGTCATTGGCTGTCCCCTGAAGAGATCAAGAAAAATGATCAGGGAGCTTTTGTTTCAATCGCTAATAACAGCCCTATAACTGTTGGACGCTCTGAAAAAATGAGCAAATCCAAAAAGAATGTGGTTGATCCAGACGCTATTATTCAAGATTATGGGGCAGATACCGCACGCTTATTTATCATTTCAGACAGCCCCCCAGATAGGGATATTGAATGGACTGAAGCGGGCGCTCAAGGGACCTGGAAGTATCTCAATCGACTCTGGCGAATTGTCCACAAAGTTTTACCTTATCTCTCACCAACTTCTCAATCCTCGAACGAGCTAAATTCTCAAAGTCAGGACCTTCGAAAGCTAACACATTTGACGGTTGCAGAGTGCACTAGAGAGCTGGAAAGATTCCATTTTAATAAATACATAGCCCGCTTGCGAGAACTCAGCAATGCAATTGAAAAAATTGAAAAAATTAACACTTACCATCCAACAGTCATAAAGGAAGCTTGCGAAAACCTTATAAGACTTTTTAATCCAGTAATTCCACATATTACTGAAGAGCTGTGGTCCTTATTGGGACACCAGGAATCTTTAGTTGACTATCCTTGGCCTCAAGTTGATGAATCCTTACTTGTAAGTGAAAAAATCTGTATTGCAATTCAGGTTAATGGTAAGGTACGTGGTACTCTTGAAATCTCAAAAGATTGGGATGAAGAAAAGTTGAAAGAAGAAGTCTTAAAAGTTCCAAATGTCGAAAAGTTTTTACAAGATCAGTTAATAAGGAAAATTATCATTGTCCCTCATAAGATTATTAATATCCTGCTCTAAACCAATTGGCTTTTCTTTATGTCTTTGTTTTTTACATGCTTGCGGCTTTCAGCCCATGTACCAGAAATCTTATGTTGATACCTCTCAAGAACTACAAGCGGTTAAAATTGATACGATTGCTAACCGTGATGGACAACAATTACGTAATTTTTTAATTGATACTTTCACTATATCAGGTGAGAGCGTACCAAAAAAATATCGGCTTATAATCACTTTAAAGGAAACAAAACATCAAATTGGTTTTCGTAGAGATCTAACACCTCGGCATACTAAGATTACTATAGATGCGTCTTTCCATTTATTGGACATTCATAGAGGTAAGACACTATTAACGGATAAGGTAAGAGCTGTAGCTTCTTACTCATTGGGTGCTCAATCAAGTTTTGGCGCTCTTTCCGCAGAAACTTCAGAGAAATCTGCGCGTTCAAATGCCCTAAAAGCCCTCAGTAACGATATTAAACTTCGAGTTGCAGCATTCCTTACAACTCACAATAAGCCTTCTGCAATTACTGAACGTCATAATGAAGATTGACTTTAACAAACTTGTTCAACTTCATAGATTTCCTCAAAATTTGCGAAGTATATTTTTGTCAGGCTCGAATGAAAATTATCTTGAGTATTGTAAAGACCGTCTCTTTAAGCTTTGTCAAAACTATTATCCAACATTAAATATAGACAAATGTACCTCTGAAATACTTTTAGAGCATCCTGAAATGGCTCAGGGCCATGCAGACCTTTTTGCAGGTTATGGCCATAAACTTCTTATTATTGAAGATCCAACCGATACATTAACCCCTTTGTTGATAAATTTTTTAAATAAAGGTTCGCAGGACGTTACTTTTATTTTGTCATGTGCTCTTTCTTCCCAAGCAAAAAAATTAAAAACTCTCCATCAAACTAACTCTAACTGTAGTTTTGTAGGTTGTTACCTTAGTACTTATCAAGCAAAAAAAGAGTACCTTGATTATATTATCTCTAAATATGATCTGCAATTTGATGCAGATGCTCTTGCCTATGCACAGCATTGCTTAGAAACAGCTCCAGAACTTCTCGTTGAGAGCTGTCTAAAATTGAGTCTCTATAAAACAGATAAATCCTCGGTTTCTGTTAAGGATTTAATCCACTGTAGCACTCGTTCCGCAGAAATTCAGCTTGAGCAATTGGTGGGTGCTATAGGAGATCGATGTGCAAAATCAAGCTTGAGAATCTACCAACAGATTCAAGATGCTGAGCTTGCAGATATTTATCTCTTAAGGACCCTCTCATCACATTTTGTAAAATTACTAGACCTTAAATCAAAAATAAACAATGGGATGACCAGCCAACAAGCCTTGGACGCAATTCGCCCTCCTTTATTCTTCAAGTTGCATGATATGTTTAAAAGGCATCTTCAAAAATGGACTATGGAAGAGATAATTAAGGTCTTACAGCTTCTTAAAAATACGGAATTGAAACTAAAAACAGGAAGTCCTTATAATCTTATGATGCCCCTCTTTCAAACATTCATCAATATATGAAAAAATAAAATGATAGTTTAAAAAAATTTAGATATATTTTTATTTTACGAATTCTTAATATGATTTCGAAGGGCTTTCTGAATAGCCTTTACTACTTGCAACATATCATTGAGAGGCTGATAGCTCCAATGCTCTAGCTTACCGATAAAAGGACGCGTATAACCTAATATATTAAAGAGTGTATGAAAACGCCGCGACATTGCACTACCACCAGGAAGTGGGAAAACATACACTGGCTTGCCAGTCGCACAAGCTTCAGAGATCATTGAAACAGAATCAGCAGTTACAATAATAGTTTGCGCAAGCCCAAGCATAGCTAGATAAGGGTTTTCGCTTTGCCCATTCCAAATATAGACTGGCAAATCTTTAAAATGCTCTTGCAAGACTTTATAATTTTTGGGTTCAGTCCGTCGTGAAGGAGTAATGGCAAGCCCCACCTTATAAGTTTTTAACATTACCTTCAACTGTTCTGCCAGCGAAGTAATTACAGTGGGTGTAAGCTTATATCTCTTGTTTGTCCCTCCAATCAAAACTGCAACAAAAGGTCGTTTTAAAGAAGAAAATTGCTTTTCAAACTTTATTGCCGCCTGGGAGATGATATCCTCCTTAAGAGGGTGAAGGGCGCCTGTTGTAACAATTACATTTTCACCTTCAAGTTGATCGTGCGCGGGAGCTACAACAATATTAAAAAGCTCAGGTCTGAGATAGGGGTTTTGAAGTTGAATCACAAATGTTTTGTTTCGTGAACGCTTGCGGATCTCGGCTGCTGGAGCTGCAGAAGCACGACCGGCGGCAATAATTACATCTGGCCATGGGGGTCTAAGAGCGGCTCCCTCCTGAGTCTTGACTGCCTTTAAGGGATAGAGCCAGAACTTAGAAGATAAATACCGCCAAGGCCATTGTGCAGAAATTTCTATAATTGTGGGAGAAGCAAAACCTAAAGCGCTAGCCAACCCTAAACATTGGTTACCCGTTCCAACTTTTTTGGCATCATAAATAACCCAGCAAGTTAAATTATGTGTTTTCACAACTTAACTATTTGTATTCTACGCGTGCTATTTCATAAAATCGGTGACCGCTGGGCGTCATAACATCGATACTATTGCCCTGCTCTTTACCAATCATGGCCCGGGCGAGAGGAGAGGTAAGAGAGAGTAGGCCTTTTTCAATAGAAGCTTCATCAACTCCTACAATCTGGTATGTACTTTCCGCATTTGTTTCTTCATCCACAAGTGTCACAGTCGCTCCAAATTTTACTCGAGTTCCTTCAAGCTTTGAAGCATCAATAATTTCAGCATGAGAAAGTTTGTTTTCGAGTTCAACAATCCGGCCTTCAATAAATCCCTGACGTTCCCGAGCCGCATGATATTCAGCATTTTCGGAAAGGTCTCCATATTCTCTTGCAGTAGCAATAGCTTGAATAACATCTTGACGATCAAATGATTTTAGACGCTTTAATTCTTCTTGTAAGAGATTATAGCTAGACACTGTCATAGGTATTTTAGCTGTTGCCATAGTAAGACTTTTCCCCTATTAAATTAAAAAATAAAGTATAAATCACAGCGCATCATTAATCTATCATAAGTTTGAAAACGACAAAGAAAGAATCTGTTTTTTGTGACCCCTACCCATATCTAGAGCAGCTTAAAGCATCTTCACTGAATTCAAGAATACTTTACTTAACACTAATTTGATCGATATTTATAGGAAAAGTAAACCTTTCTAGAAGAGGAATCCCATGAATTTCTCCCGTAACTGAAACACTCAGTGATTGAATACTGTTTTTATATTTTATAATAGAAACATTTACGTTGATAAGACGAGGTTCATAATTTTCAATAATTTGTTGTAGATGGTAGGCAAGTTTTCTACTCCCCTCTATTTCAGTCACATCGTAACTTGAAAAATCAGGCAGCCCATAATTACCTTGCCAATCTGTAGAGTGATTTCCATTTAAGGAACGAAAACTGAAAGGGATCTTACTCTCTCGGGTATTTAAGATATAGTTTACTTCTCGTTGAATAGAATGTTTAAGCTCTTCAATAGTTAAACCACGAAAAGGTTCTGCCTCGCTTGGAACACTAGGTTCCTGATCAATCAAACGATCGAAAAGCGGGGCAATTACCTTAACATGTTTTAAGTTATTATCTTGTCTCAAAGTTTGATCCGGTTTTAAAAGCCACCCGTACTGACTTTACGTCAGCTTGCAGCGATAGTAACAGAATCATCCCCTGTTCGCACGTTAAATTTGTCTTCATTGCTTCCTGTAGGTGTTGCATCTGATTGATCGTAGTCACCTACTTTAAGCAGCCATTCTTCAGAGCGGATAACAAATAAATCAGTGAAAAATCCCGGGCGCCAATCGATAATGTAATTTTTCCCAAAAACGTGTTCTGAACGGATTTCGGTCTGATCACCACCGCTCCAACCAATATCTTTGATAGATATCTTATCAATAGGTACTTTTTTCCTCATATACTGAACTAAGGTTGGAATCGCTGAATCGCGAGGAATGACAAGAATGATATTGGCCAATTTGACTGAGCCCGCTGGCTGCAATGGATTGGTAACATCAGGATTCACATCACAACTAATTCCATATTCCAAGTATAGGAGCCGGTTATGGTCTGGATATTGACTTAATGTCGATTTCAAAAGACCCCCAATGTCAACCACTCGGTCAGGTGTGTTTGTATTACGGTTCATTGTTTCTCCGGCAATGACAATCTTCTTTTCTAGAAAATTTCCGTTGTGTTCGTAAGGAAGGTAAAACACTTCCTCTCTTGAATAAGTTCCTTGTGCCATTTTGTTCTCCTTTTTTCTTAAATGCCTTTATATCTATATTAACGATTCCCGCCAATTGGCTCAGGAAGATTCGCCACCAACCTAAGTGAGGCTGTCAATTCTTCTAGTTGGAAGTGAGGGCGCAAGAACACGACAGCAGTATAAGAACCTGGTTTTCCTGGCACTTCTGAGACGTCAATGCGTGCTTCTCTAAGAGGATATGAGGCTTTAACTGCACTGGAGGCATTGTCACTAATCAATACATATTGTGATATCCATGTATTTAAGAATTTAGATACCTCTTGGCGGTTCATAAAGCTGCCCACTTTATCACGCATAATG
>JACVCA010000070.1 GCA_016742295.1 Alphaproteobacteria bacterium
GCTGTAGCCCATGAAAAAGTATTTTAAGGAGTCCTTATGGCTACGCAAATCTCAAAATTAAAGAATGGCCTGAGGGTTGTTACGGATACAATACCGCATGTTGAAACTGCAGCCCTTGGCATATGGGTCAATATCGGGACCCGCCATGAAAAAGCAAAGATCAATGGTATTGCCCATATGCTTGAGCATATGGCCTTTAAAGGTACAAAAACACGGAAAGCACGCGATATAGCAGAACAAATTGAAGCTGTGGGTGGCTATCTCAATGCCGCCACCTCTCGAGAGATGACCGCTTATTATGCACGTGTCCTTAAAGGGGATATGCCCCTTGCATTAGACATTCTCTCTGACATTCTCTTAAACTCTGTATTTGATCCTGAAGAACTTGAGCGCGAACGCGCAGTCATTTTGCAAGAGATTAATCAAGCGAATGACACACCCGATGATGTTATTTTCGACTATTTTCAAGAAACGGCTTTTCCAAATCAGGCTATGGGCCGTCCGATTTTAGGGTCAGCAGAGATTATAAAGAAAATTGATAGAGAGACCCTTTTAAATTTTATGCAAAATCATTATCTAGCTTCACGTATGGTTTTAGCTGCAACCGGAAATGTTGACCATGATCAGATCGTTACCATTGCTGAAAAATGCTTTGCGGACCTGAACTCTGATGCACCAGTTGCATTAGAACCCGCGCTTTATAAGGGCGGCGATTTCCGTAATCAACGAGACCTTGAGCAAGTTCATATGATCATGGGTTTTGAAGGCGTCTCCATGGCTCACAAAGATTACTATGTTGCTACTCTTCTTGCTACTCTCTTAGGAGGGGGTATGTCTTCAAGATTATTTCAAGAAATTCGAGAAAAGCGTGGTTTGGTCTATTCAATTTATGCGTTTAAATCTTCCTATACTGATGCAGGCTTATTTGCCATTTACGCTGGAACAGGACCCGATCAGGTTGAAGAACTTATTCCCATTATTTGCGATGAAATTAATAAAGTAACTGACTTAATTGAAGAAAATGAACTACAACGAGCAAAAGCGCAACTGAAAGCAGGTCTTTTGATGGGACTTGAAAGCACTTCGAACCGCTGCGAACAATTAGCCCAGCATATGCTTTTTTATGGACGACCCATTTCATCAACTGAAATTTCCGAGCGTATAGAAGCCGTAACCGTGGAGGATTTGAAACGGATAGCAAGAATCATTTTTTCTTCTGCCCCTACCTTAACATCCATAGGCCCTATTCAGTCTCTGGAAGCGTATAACGTTTTTGCTCGTCGGCTTTCATGAGCCTACTCAATCAATTTTAAATATTATTTATTTCTTAAGTGGGGATAAAAGTAAGGATTCAGGAGTTACCTTGAAAACTTTTAGATTCTCGGATCAAGAGAGCGACGTAAAGAGATCTGTTTAGTGCTGATCATAGACATTCTACAAAATACCTTTCGTATTCATCATACGCTTTATTCAACTTATCAAATACTTAACCTCTGTCTCGGAGAGACATTTATATAAATTTGAATTGGCTTAAGCCTAGGACTTCTTATGCCCGACTTATGAGTTCTTCTTAATTTCCCCCACCGGAGGAGAAACATAAGAAGAATACGGAGCTAGTAAATGAATAAGGCAATTTGATATTTAAACGCAACACCATTTAAATTAAGCAGGTGCATTCCTTGAACAATATCAGAAATACTAATTAGTCCATTCTGAAGTATATAATCCCCTTAGGAACAGTATGTAATATTGAGTGTTTATGTGGTATAAAAACTGCAAGAAATTTATCAAAGTTCTTTAAAAGGCTGCAGATTTTTCATGAGTAAACCGTCAGTTATTAATGATCGTCAAGGTAATTTATTTCGTAATCTTTTATCGCAACAACTTAACCCTAAACATCCGCTGTTTCAGCTTAGCCAAGTGATTGATTGGACATCCATAGAAAAAGAATTTGGTAAGTTTTATGCGGCATCTCCTGGTCATCCACCTAAGCCTGTACGTTTGATGACAGGCCTTTTGATGTTACAACATATGGAAGGCTTATCTGATGAGCGTGTGGTAGAGTTGTGGATTGAAAATCCTTATTGGCAGTACTTTTGTGGGTATGATGAGCTGCAATGGGAGAAGCCTATTAATCCAAGCTCACTCACAAGGTGGCGTAAGCGTTTAGGAAAAGAAGGCATAGAGAAGATCCTGAGTACTACTGTTGTAACATCCCTTAAGATAGGACACACAGAAGAGAAAGATTGCAGCCAAGTCATTGCTGACACAACAGTCATGGAGAAGGCTATTGCCTACCCTCTTGATAGCAAGCTCTTGCACAAGGCTCGGAGACATCTGGTTGATTTGGCTAAAGAAGCTGGCATTACTTTAAGACAAACCTACACTCGTCTTGGCAGAGCAGCCTTACGCAAAGCTGCCAGCTATGGTCATGCAAAACAATACAAACGCATGGCAAAGCAAGTGAAGAAATTAAGAGGATTTTTAGGCCGTGTTGTACGAGATGTTGAACGTAAAGCACTAGGGGTAGTTCTTTCTCCTAAAATGCAGGATATCTTGGAAAAGGCTCATCAGCTTTTGAACCAAACGAAGAGCTCTAAAAATAAGCTTTATAGCTTGCATGCGCCTGAAGTGGAATGTATTGCCAAAGGTAAAGCCCATAAGCGTTATGAGTTTGGCTGTAAAATGGCTTTAGTCATTACTCACAAGCAAGGATTAGCTCTGAGCGCTCAGGCTCTTCACGATAATCCTTATGACGGCCATACTTTACAAGGCTCGCTCAACCACAGTGAGAAAATCTCTGGCATAGCAATAGAGACAGCCTTTGCAGATCTAGGCTACAAAGGACATGAAGTCTCAGATAAACAAGTGATTCTAGCCCGTCAAAAAGGCTTGTCTCCTAAACTCAAACGAGCTTTAAAGCGCCGAAACTCTATAGAGCCACACATCGGTCACATGAAAACTGAAGGAAAGTTAGGACGCAATTGGCTCAAAGGCATCCTCGGAGACCAGCTTAATGCTCTTCTCTGCGCTATAGGGCACAATATGAGGCTGCTCAGAGCTTTCTTGTTCTTTATTCTGGCTTTTCTAAGGCAAACCTTGAAATCTTGCCAACATCAACTTCAAGACAAAATTACGCCATAACCTTCAAAAATTCATACTTCAGGGTGAACTAGCTATTTCCATTAATTCAAGGCCAATTTGAAAGAGAATTTATTACATTTAAAATGAAGAATTGTCTTAAAAAAATTTTGCTTTAAAGTAAATGATCTGGCAAAATGTCTATCATTACTTTAAAAGCCAAGTAAGGCCTACTTTAATTTCATTTGAATATGGATTAAAGCGTGATTTAGTATTATCCGGCGTATCTGTAAAATTTTTTTTATTATATTGATTATGTGAGGCCTCTATCCTCCCGAGGAGACGTTGAGTTAATTGGACTTCTGTCCCTACGGCCAGGAGAGTGCCTAAAAGGCGTGGATGAGAGTTTATTGCAAAATTCAAGCTTGAATCTTGAGTATGTCTATTGGTTATTCCTATATTAAATTGAGTCGAGATAACACCTAATTTTCCATATACCAGACCGTTTCTATTTATTGTATAACCTCCACGTATTGCTGATCCAAAAGTATTTTTCTTTCTGACGGTGGATATTAAAGTATTACTTGAATTTGTTATGCCATCAACCACGGTTTGGCTTGCTTTTCCTTTAGAATTGGAGAGAGTATAAAAAGCTTCTAGACCTAGATAATACTTATCAAAAGTTTTCCCCCACCCGGCAGCAAACTCCACTTCGGGGCCATTAAAAGCTAGATTACTTGACTGGCTATTTAAAAATGTATTCCCCCTTTCTAAGGAAGAATGCTTTGTACTTCCAGAAGTATTTCCCAAAATCAATCCTATATAAGCGTTATCCCAAGCACTTTTTCGGCTATGAAGAATAGGAGAAGGGTTTTTTAATTTCAGGGAGGAGAGGGGTGTATCTTTCACCTGTTTATCAGGGTTAAGGAAAGCATGATTATTAGGCTCTGCGGCCTTAATACTGTCAAGCATAGTTAATATTGCTAAAGTTTTAGAACATAAATTAAAATATTGAAAGTGTTTCATGTGATATTCCCCCGATTTGAAAAGTGTTACATAAATCAAGTTTTATGTCAATGGGAGTCGGTCTATTTTTTATAATCACTTCTATTAATATTCACGTCTCATGAAGGTAATGATAGATTCTAGCCTTAAGAAATATTGTTTAATCTTTTTAATGCTTAATCTTTGTGGTTATATATTTTATTGCTTTAGGAAGATTTATGCATCACCACGGGGTCTAGCCATCAGCCAGCCCAAAATTGCGGCAGCAGGGCTTGACCTCCTACTTGCTTTATCTTACATATTAAAAATGAATCGCGATCTCAAAACAATTGATGGTTTTGGCGAAGAGTGGGAAAAGTTTGATCAAAGTGCCCTTGACTCTAAAGAACATCACCTTCTTTTTGAAAAATATTTTTCCATTTTTCCATGGCATTTACTTCCTCAAGATGCAGTTGGCTTTGACCTTGGATGTGGAAGCGGAAGATGGGCTCAATTGGTAGCTCCACGTGTAAAAAAATTATACTGTATTGATCCAGCTGAAAAGGCCCTTAAAGTTGCTAAAAAATCGTTATCACACCATAAAAATGTCGAGTTCTGTTTAGCAAGCGTTGATGATTTCCCCCTTTCTCCCAATTCAATGAATTTTGGTTACAGTTTAGGGGTTTTACATCATATTCCTGATACTCTTGAGGGGCTCAAATCCTGTGTTGAAAAACTCAAGCCGGGAGCCCCCTTTCTTGTTTATCTTTATTATGCGCTTGATAACAGACCCTGGTGGTTTCGCTTGCTTTTTAAAACAAGTAACCTTCTTCGGCTCCTATTCTCTCATCTTCCTCAAGCCTTTAAAGGTCCCCTTTGTCAAGCGATTGCATTATTTATTTATTTTCCATTGGCTCGTACTGCTTATAGAGCTGAAAAAATAGGACTAAATGTTCACCATTTTCCTTTGACATTTTATCGGGATAAAAGTTTTTATGTCATGCAGACTGATGCTTTAGACAGATTTGGGACTAGGCTTGAAAAACGCTTTACACGTCAACAGATTCAAATCCTCTTAGAGCAAGCAGGGCTTGAAAAAATTACGTTTAAGGAAAGCGAACCTTTTTGGTGTGCAGTCGGGTTTAAAAAAGCTATTTTTATATAAATACTTATAAATTTTTTAGATAAATAATAAAAGAATAGTAGTCAAATAGGTTCTTTAGTAGAGAGGATTGCAAACTGTTTCATTGTCATTTTCTTTGAAAGTGATTAGAAGAGTAAAGAGCTTTGATTCATAAAGTGGGTAAGATGGATGGATGAAAATCATCAAGATGAGTTGGCAATGATTTCGCGCCGAAAGCTTTTAACCACCGGCTGTGCCCTTATTGCAGGTGCAGTTTTTCTTCCAAAAGTGGTGTTAGCAAGACCTAATTTGGTTAAAAAAGCATCTGAAAAACTCATTCATTTTTATAATACTCACACCGGAGAATTTTTCAAAGGCGTTTATTGGATCAATGGCCATTTTATACCTGAAGCCTTGAGTGACTTAAATTATCTTTTACGTGATTGGCGAACCAATGAGAAAATAGCCATCAATCCAAAACTTTTTGATATGTTACATAAGCTCAGTTTCTCGCTGGGGACTAAAAAGCCATTGGAGATTATCTGTGGATATCGTACTTCCCAAACGAATGAAAAACTGAGGCAAGCAAAATCTGGTATTGCCAAGCGTAGTCGCCATTTGACAGGTGATGCTATTGATTTTCGGGCTCCTGGTATTGATTTAAAAGATCTTCGTAAAGCAGCTTTGTTGGAAAAAGCAGGGGGTGTTGGCTATTATCCTAAGTCAGGATTTATTCACGTTGATATTAGGGATAAGCCAGCCTCTTGGTGAAAATCTTGCTGCAATAGGCTTATTGTTAAAAAAATGCCGAAAGTATACATTTCTTGATTGCATCCTGTCCGAATAAATGATTAGTATTAGGTCTTACTAAGCCGGATTAGCTCAGCTGGTAGAGCAACTGATTTGTAATCAGTAGGTCGCGAGTTCGAATCTTGCATCCGGCACCAGGAAAACAAAGGGTTTTGTGTTAAATTAAAATCGTTTTTAAATTTTCCGGAAGCAAATCGGAAGCAACTGATAAAAATTTAAGCCTACCTAAAACATAATTGATCCTCTTTATTTCAAGGTGTTACTGACAGATACTAAAAATCCCCTGCACTAGAGCTTATACTTCCCTTTCAATATTTAGAAGACAGCCTTTACTTCAAGTTTGATCTAGACTTTTAAATACGGTTATAGACTAACCATCTATTTCTAAGTAAAATCTTATTCATTTCTTTACAATATCTTCCATTCTAAAAACGTATTTCTTTGCTTTTCTTGCAAATAGACCATTGACAATTTGTCATCTAATTTAATAAAATATCGTTATAACACGTATAAAATACCTTTATATACAGTTTTAGACTTAAGTATCTTTTAAAAGCGGTTAAGAAGCAAAAATTGGAAAGGAGATATAGCGATGAGTTCATCTTTTTTAACATCAGAGCGATTAGCAGAACGTTGGAGTATAACCCCCGCAACCCTCAAACAATGGAGATGGAATGGCCGGGGT
>JACVCA010000071.1 GCA_016742295.1 Alphaproteobacteria bacterium
AATATGTCCTTCCATTATACCGCAATCAGGGAGGCTTCTTAGCTATTTTAAAAGGGAGAACATATTTATGCTTTCAAAATAATATAACACATATCTTTGCTAGAATGACCCAGGAATTATTCAATAAATATAAAGAATACGGATTATATTATAACCAAGTTAGCTTCCCATTTAATCCTCCGGGTTATGAAATGTCTGTAGTTACCTTCACCAAAATACAATCTTTGCTAAATAGGCTTCATGACTTTGATAATGATATATGGAACTTTGTAACTCAAAGTGGAAAGTGGTACCCATATCAAAAAGGAAATAAGGAAGTAGAGATATTTTAAGCCTAGTTAGTTAATCATTAAGCCTGCCAAGCTTTGAGAACTATAGTATTCTCTACAAAGCTGATAGACTTGTATGATCTACTTCTCTCCCTGTCATAACTCGTGGATCTAAGAGTTCTTTAGATTTTCGTAGCAGGTGGATGAGAGGCTAGAGGCAAAGATGGTGTCCCAAACCATCCTATTAGCTGTATAAAGAAATACCTTATAAGTCTGCATTATTTCCTGCTTTTAATTGGGGCGGTTTTAAGTTAAGGCGAAAAGGGTTAAAATTTGTATGTAAGTTAGAGCCTTCTTGAAAAAATTTTAAAGCATGGATAGTGAAAATTTATAATAAACCCTTTGTATCCGTGACATACTTCCATATCTCAGGCTGTGAGGCGCGTAGCTCGTTTAAAAACTGTTCGATTTCAGTAAAATAAACTTGACGTAAAGTGCCGCGATCATCAAATGGAACGCTAACAGGCTTAAAATGCAACCCGTAAGCCTTATATCTTTCATTTAACGCTAATGAAATACGCATAAATATATGGGTTATCTCATGTTGCCTACACAGAGCCATTCGTCCTTTTAATATTGCTAAAAAGCCGCCCTGATTGCGGTATAATGGAAGGACATATTGGCGTGAAAGTTCTGCGATATTTTCAACTGGGATGTGAGTATACGAAAAATTCTTATAAAAATATTTAATGTCCTTCTGCGCAGGAAATGAATGATAGGGCCGTAGTTTTTGCCCGAGAATAGCACGACCTCCTCCTACTATTCGACCATTTGCCTCAATTGCACAAAATTTAGAATAATTATCTAAATCATCAAATTCAATTTGATCTTTTAAATTGAATTGCGAATGATATTTTTTCTCATACAATTCATGAGTCATAAGGTAACGTAACTTAGCAAGTTCTGCTTTTACATTGTCATTCTGGGATAAGTTGATTTTGAACTGTCTCGCACTCTGAAGTTTAATAATAGGCCTACCAAGTTCATTATTATTATGCGAAAGTGAATAATAATGCGCGCAAGAACGCATTATCATAGAACGTTTAAGAAGATGTGTGAAACCAATTGTCTCTTCAATACGTAAGGCTGGCGATGCTGAACTTATTGCTGATAAAAATAAAAAAGGAAGTCTTAAGCTAATGCATTTAAAATAAGAAATTAGCATTCTCTAATCCTTAATATTTTTATTAATCTCCCAGAAACATGATTTTATCAAAATTACTATCTTTTGCAATCTTTCTGTAGATAACGATATAACCTTAAAGAAGTTACTTCAATCCTATAAATGAATGCGTGTATTGTTTCGCGACAGACATAGAAATTCTCATCATTAAGCCGTTTAAGATACTCTGATATTTGATCCGTGGACCAATATTGCTGGATTTTATCTATGACGTACCCTTGAAGATCATGGCAATAAAGTAATTTCATAAGCCGTTGTCTTCGTTTTCGTGCCATATCACTTGGCTAGTACATGGAAGTAGCCTTGATAAACTGCTTCTTCATGATGGTGAGTGTTACGCTGCAATTCTCTATAAATTGTTGATCGGTGACGCCTCAGGTGACAAGCTATCTCTTCTTTACTATGAACGGCTTCTAAAAGCTTATAGAGAGTACGACGCTCATTAAGGGTTAGGTGATGATATTTTTGGCATAAGCGACTTTCTCCTGTGAGTTCTAATAGGGCACAATTGATCAAAAGTCGCACTTCATTTTAGAGTCCACTCATTTAAAAAATTTATTTAAATAATAGTTAATTTGCTTTATATAGAAAGTAGCATTATCATATCTAAATAAGAAGAAATTTAATGTTAAGAAACTCTTCTATCTTCTCTAGATTTCTGAGTAGTTTTCTTTTATTTTCAGTAACTTTTTCCCCTCTAGCAAAATGCATTTCTAAAATTAATTTAGAAGAGACAAGTAAAAATTCTATATCGCAAGTGCCACCCCCTCAGAATACGCCACACTCAAATATGATTATTAAAATACCAACTTTCAAGAAATTGACTGAATCTATTCTAGAAACAGCTCGTATTAAAGTAAGAAGACTTAAAATTGAACCTGGAAAAGCAGTACCGTGGCATTATCATACTAAGTGCATTGATATAATATTCCCGATTGCGGGAAAAGCTATATTAAGAACTGAGAATGAAGAAATTAGTCTAATAAATGACACGTTTTATATAATTGATATAAATAAAAAACATAGTATAAAGAATGTAGGTAATGAAGCATTTTTTTACTTATTATTTCAACCTGGATCTTATGATTTTATTCATTGCAATCCTCCTCTAACTGCTAATTAAGTAGAAAGCCAAATTATTATGATCATTAACAGCGAAAGAATAAACAACATACATAAAAAGAATTTGCGAGACTCTGTTGATTGGAAATTGATAAAAGCTATGCTTCAAGACATTTCTATTGGAGAAAATGCTGAACTAATTTTTGCAAATAGCAACCTTACATCTATGTCTTTGTCTACTCTCTTATATCAACTCAATTTAATTGAATTAATGCCACCCGGTGAATCTAATTATGAAACCTATGAAAAAAATAAAATAGCTTGCTCCTTATTAAGAGTTTTTATAGAAAACTTTTTATTAAATGAAATTAAACATCTTCAACAGCCTAAAATTCCTTTCCCGCTGAATCTGCGTGATAAAAATTCTTTATATGAATTTCTGATGATGTATATTCAAAGCAGTTTAGATGATAGTTATGTCAATTGGTTTGAGCAATCGGCCACACTGAATGATGCTAAAAGCTTTGTTAGAGAATATGGAGCAGATCAGGTCTACTTTACTCAATATCTCTCCCAACTATCTATAATTGCTCCTGAGAAAGCAGCAATTGAGATCTATACAAATCTCTTTGATGAAACGGGCTTAGATATTTTTAATCGAGAAGAACGTAACTTTTCTTTATTTCATCCAGAAATATTTAGACGACTTCATAATTACTTCTCTCTAAATCCTGTCAATAGGTTTCATTGCAAAGAAATATTCAATCCAGAAACCTATTATTGTATCTGTATGATGTTATTAAGTATTCGCCTTGGCTATCTTCAAGGGGCAGGAGCTTTATTCTTACTTGAGAATTCTATTCCACAACAATTATCTAAAATAAGCAAAGGGTTCAAAAGGCTTAAGGTCCCTAAAGAAAAACGTCTTTTCTTTGATATGCATTGTGACCTTGATGAAGCTCATGCTCTCAATTGGTGGAACTATGCAATAAAAGACTACATAATGACTCCTCAAGATTTCTCTAATTTAATACTAGGCATTAATATAGCAATTTCTGCTCGGAATAAATTATGGCTTGGATTGCAACACGCTCGTCGAACTTAAAAACCTATGCCAAATGTTTCCAGGTGGATACTAAACCCTTTATAACTTTAGACTTGGGGGGATTATCCTATAAACTAGCGTTTAGTAAGATCAGTTTCACGCATTTTCCATCTGGAGCCTGCATTTTCAACTGTCGACAAATTGTCGACAGTTCAAGCCCATCCTCATTTTTAACACGAATTTTCATTTTAAACCAATAATCGCGGGCATTGACACTATCTGTTAATGCACCTACTACATCCACCATTGAAAACCACCATTCCTTATTATGAAAAGTGCGCCGAATTTTTTTATCTTTAAATACTATAAGAGTGTGGGGTTCCATATCGACCTCCTTGCCTCTATCATTACACTAAGTTCAAATTATTTTAAATTAATTGTACAACTTTGCGCTTGGCTTCACTGTCACCTTCGATATAGCTCTGGGTCATCTGCAGTGAGGTATGGCCTGCAAGCTGTTGCACATCTCTTAAGGATCCTCCTACTTCGATAATTCTTCTTGCAGCATTAGTCACAAACGTTCTTCGACCTGAATGACTTGAACAACCTTCTAAGCGCAAGGCCTTAAATACTCCTTTAAACCAATGAGAAATATTACAAGGTAGCATCTTAGGGCCCCGCTCACTGGTAATAATATACTGGTCAGAGGTAGGAGAAAGAGATTGATATAGATCAATGAGAGCTTGCTTTAACTGCAAGTTTAAAGGAATGATACGCCCAGACTTTCCTTTTGAAGAGGTATCAGGTAAACGTAAAACCTCACCTATCTCACCAGAAGCATCTGTGACCATAGACCAGGTCAGACAGGAGATTTCTTTAGCACGTAATCCTGCTTTTACAGAAAGGAGAAACATCACTTCATTTCTTAATGGGTACCTCCCTCCCCTAACATGACTCAAGACCTGTCCAATTTCACGTTGAGATAAAATTTTTGCTTGTTTACCGGCCATAGAAAAAATCTCACATTATAAATTAACATATAGAGTATTATTGTGGAGTCAGAATAAGCTGTCAAGCCCTCTCCTTCTACACCCCGCATATTTATTGAATTCAACAATAAAGTGTTCCTTGTTGTTAGGTTAGAATTGGATAAGCAGAATGTACATAAATTATATCCAAGTGGAAAGTATGTAAGTTACAATTTTTAATTTGTTGTGTTTATATTTTTGAAACAAAGTGTATTAAAGGCTTTTTTAAAAAAATATTTTTCAAGCTTTTTTTATTAATTAAATAAAATTAATAAACAAATACGATTTTATTATTAAAAAATTTCTAATATTAAATAAGTTGAAATTTTGTATAACGTATGATATGTAATTCATATTAAATTTCCTGTTTGTAAGGTATAAGCAATGATTCGTGAAATCTCAGCAATGGAAGCGCGTAAGAATTTTGGAGATCTCCTCAATGAGGTTAGATATCTGCGTGATAATATCATTATCAAAAAAGCAGGTAAGCCCATTGCTGTGCTAATTGATATGGCTCTTTTTGAAAAGATCAGTCAGTTCCGTCCACAATGTGAATCATTAGCGTCTGAATGTGAATCTTTACCTAAAGAATTACAGGAAGCCGAAAAACAATAGAATACATCAAGAATAAATTCCCCCTGTTTTATTATTTCAGCAACAAACCTCTATCTAACACCTTTTCTCAATTGCCTCTTTTACTCACCTAATATTTTGCATTAAAACTCTAGAAACAATCTTTTAGAACATGTTACTGTTAATATTATATCAAATCAGGATACCTACCTCGGCTTTTCTTTAAATGATCGAGGCAGCTAAAAGGATGCTATAAATATCTAATGTTTACGAGTACTGCCTTCGGCCTTGCGATATAATCTTTAATAATGTTAAAGTGATGAATAGTCCCCTCACCTAACCTCCTATTGATCTTTACTAAGCTGCTTATATTTAGAAAATAATTTCGTTTCAATCAATAATCCAAAGGAAAATAATGAAAACTGAAAATAATATGATTGCAATTTTTGCAGGAGGATGCTTTTGGTGCATGGAATCTATCTTTGACAGCCTTGCAGGTGTAAAGAAAGTACTCTCTGGTTATACAGGGGGTCACATTAAAAACCCCAGCTATGAACAAGTAAGTATGGGAGATACGGGTCATTACGAGGCTCTTAAGATAATCTTTAACCCTCAGAAAATTAGCTATGACCAATTGCTGGATGTCTATTGGTATAATATTGACCCCTTTGATGGAAAAGGGCAATTTGGAGATAAAGGTCCCTCTTATCTATCAGCAATTTTTTACCTTGATAAATTACAAAAAGTAAAAGCAGAATTCTCCAAAAAAAATATTGAGAAGATTTTAGAAAGATCAGTGGTTACAACAATTATTAAAGCGTCAGTTTTTTATCCTGCTGAACAACATCATCAGCAATATTATAAGAGAAATCCAGTTCGATATCAGGCCTATAATTACGAGCGTACTCAACGTCTCTTAGGAATATGGGGTCAAGAAGATAAGTATGTTATTCAGAAGTAAGTATAATCTTTTATACTATGGCACTGTTAACAAAGTAGTGTAGATAATTTCAGGATAGAGCAGCAGATGAATACCGTAAATGTAGTATCTAGCTTGTCGTATCTCATAGCTAAGCGTTTATTCTCTTTGAGATACCCAAAGAAATGCTCTATCTTGACTCGCGTTTTATACATTTGCTTATCATAAGCTCCAGGAAAGACACGATTAACTTTAGGAGGAATTATAGACGTAGCTCCATAGGATCTTATTTTTTGTCGTACTTTAGCTGCTTCATACCCTTTATCGCCAATAACATGCGTAATACTCTCCCAGGGCCAGGATTTGCAAAGCTCATGAAAGAAAGAGACATCTTGGTTTTGTCCTGCTGAAAGGAGGAAGTGCACAACACCTTATGGGCTAAGTGCTAAGT